>JAICUV010000310.1 GCA_025935655.1 Chloroflexota bacterium
ACCCGGCGACCCGACCCGGATCGACTGGCGGGTGGTCTCCCGCGACGGCGGCCGCGTCCTCGCATCCGGCTCGATCCAGGCGACCCGCGGACCGGCCACGTTCGGTGGCTAGGGCGGCTCCCGGAGATGCGTTGATCCACGAGCGGATCGGCACCGGGTAGAGCGAGCGCGGCTGGGAGGGCATTCGCCGTGCTCGAGTGCCGACGTCCGCACGGGAGGGCCAGCGCGATCCCGTGGTGGATCAGGCGTCGCCGACGCCGTGCGTTGATCCAGGAGCGGATCGGCCCCGGGTAGAGCGACCAGGGCTCGGCGAGCGGAGCGGGCCCAGGATGGCCGACTCCCGCACCTGAGGCCCCGTCCCGATCCCGTCGTGGATCACCGCCGGCCCTCAGACCCCCGAGTCCGACCGCTCCCCCGCCGCCGCGCGCGCGTCGCGGCGGTCCTTCGCCTTCCAGTACTCGCCCGCGATCGGCAGGAACCACGCCCGCCCCTCGTACGGGGCCGGGACCAGCGGAAACGAGAGCGACGCGATCTCGGGCGGCGCGCCGCCGCCCACCCACTCCGCGATCCGCGTCCCGAGCCAGGGCATGATCGCGACGCCGGAGCCGCAGCAGCCGGTCGCGTAGGTCACGCCGTCCGCGCGGCCCGCGTGGACCATCCGGTCGAAGGTGAACGCGACCTTGCCGCCCCAGGCGTACTCGACCCGGGTCCCGGCCAGCTGCGGGTGCACATCGACCATCGAGCGCCGGAGGATCGAGGCCGTCCTCGCGATGGTCGTGGGCCACATGGACGCCCGACCGCCGAACAGCAGCCGGTCGTCGGGCGTGCGCCGCCAGTACCAGAGGTAGTGCTTGGTGTCGAACAGCATCCGGTCGTGCGGGATCAGCTCCGCGGCGAGGTCCGGGGCGAGCGGCTCGGTGACGATGATGTAGCTGCTGATCGGCAGCAGCCGGCGCCGAAGCGACGGCGTGACCCCGCCCGTGTACCCGTTGGTCGCGACGATGACGTCTCTGGAGAGGATCGCCCCGCGGCTCGTCTCCACCACCGACCGCCCGTCGGCCTGGCGCCGCACGTGGAGCGCGCGCGTCTCCTCGTGGAGGGTCGCACCCGCGGTCTCGGCGAGCCGGACCAGGCCGGCGACGAGCTTGCCCGGGTGGAGGCCGCCGCTCCGCTCCACGACGAGGCCGCCGAAGAACGCGTCCGAGCCGACCTCCTGACGCAGATCCTCGCGGGCGACGGCGTGTGACGGCATGTCGATCGCCGTGAGGTCGCGGGCCGCGTCCGCGAACCCGGTCGCGTGCCCGGGCGCGGACGCGAGGACCACGTGGCCCGACCGGCGGAAGTCCGCGTCGATCCGCCCCTCGCACAGCGCCGCGAGATGCTCGTACGCGTCGATGGACTCGCGGTACAGCCGCTCCCCGCGCTCCCGTCCGTACCGCTCGACGAGCCCGGACAGCGGGGTCTTGAACCCCGGGTGGCACATCCCGCCGTTGCGGGTGGAGGCGCCCCAGCCGAGGCGTTCGGCCTCGAGCAGGACCACGCTCGCGCCCAGCTCCGCGGATCGCCGCGCCGCGGACAGCCCGGTGATCCCGCCACCGATGACGACGACGTCCACGCTGTCGCGCAGCGTCCCGCTCCGTCGATCCGGCAGCTCCGGCATCGTCGCCTGCCAGTAGCTCTGCTCCCGCACGCCCCGCAGCTCCACGATTCTCGCCATGGGCGCACAGTAGCGGAGCGCCGGGGCATCCGGCAGCCGTCCCGCCACGTATCACCGGCACACGATGATCGTCGAGCCGTCCCCGACCAACCCGCGCTCCCCCGCCCGCCGCGCCCTCCGCGTCCTGGGTCTCACCGCGCCGATCCTGCTGCTGGTCGGCGTCGTCGCCGTCGGGGCGCTCGGGCCACCGCCGGTCGAGCGCGGCTCGCCGTCGCCCGCCGAGGCCACCGCGCTCCCGGACACGCGATCGACGGCCGCCCCCGCCCTCGTCGCGGACGGCACGACGGTCCCCTTCCCGGCGTCGTGGATCGGGCTGCGCGTCCGGGACGTCGCCGACACGGAAGCCGAGCGAGCCGCGGGCCGGGCGACGGGGATCCTGGCCGTCTCGGGCTACCTCAGCTATGGCTCGGTGGCGTGGACCTGCACGGATGCGTACCTGGACGTGGACCGATCCGCGTGCCAGGGTCGGGCGGTGCTGGCGGATCAGCCGCATCCCGTCGGCGGCGGCGCCGGCGCGAGCGGCCTCGTGTCGATCGGCCCGCACCTGCATCCGACCTTCCTGCCGGGAACCCGCTCACCGGCGCCGGACGACACCCCCGGGTCGCCCCGCGGCGAGCCGATCCCGGTCGTGGTCCTGGGCGAGTTCCCGGACCCCGCGGTCGCCTGCGCGCCAGACACGCCCGGCTGCGGCGAGTCGTTCACCGTGGAGCGCGTCGTGTGGGTCGCGGGCACGCCGTGGGCGCCCGTCCTCACGGTCGATCCGGCAATGGGCGTCGATCCCAACATCCCGGAGATCACGATCTCCGTCGACGAGGCGGAGCAGGCCCTGGGACGGGGCGCCTTGCCGCTGGCGGCGTCGGTGGTACGCCCCGGCGCACTCGCGACCCTGGACCCGGTGGCGGCCGCGGCCCTCCCGCCGGTCCCGCCTGGTCGCCGCCTCCAGCCCCTCACCTACGTGCGCGGGCTGGTGTTCCAGTTCGACGCGAGCCAGCCGCTCTACGGCCGAGACCCGGCGATCGGGTGGGTGGTCCTGGACGCGATCACCGGCGAATTGCTCGCTCGTGGCGGCCCGACGGGACCGGGCTCCGCCGCCGTGGGCTCCACGCGCGCCTCGCGCGACGTCACGCCCTGACGGTCGGCCTCCGGTCAGTCCTCGGTGAACGCGACGCGGCCGCCGGCGATCGTGAGCGTGACGACGCCGCGGAGGTCGCGGCCCAGGAGCGGCGAGTTCCTGCCCTTCGACCGCAGCGTCGTCGCGTCCACGGTCCACGAGCGGGCCCGGTCGATGACCACGAGGGTGGCGGGCTCGCCCTCGCGCAGGCCCGGCGACCCGGCGGCAGGACCCACGATCGCGGCCGGACCCGTGGTGAGCGCAGCGATCGCGCGGGCGAGCGGCAGCCGGCCGGCATCCACCGCTGCGAGCACGATCCCGATCGCGGTCTCGATCCCGCTGATCCCGTTGCTCGCCCAGCCGAACTCCACGTGCTTGTCGACCTCCGTGTGCGGGGCGTGGTCGGTGGCGATGGCGTCCGCGGTCCCGTCGACGAGCGCCGCCAGGCACGCGGCGGCGTCCTCGGGCGTGCGGAGCGGCGGGTTGACCCGGAGGGCGGGGTCGAACGGCGGGGCGGTCAGCGAGCCGTCCGTCCAGGGATCCCGCGCGGCCCCGTCCGCGTCCAGCGCGTCCCAGGCCCAGCGCCGCGAGCCCGCGATCCACTCGTCGCTGAACCCGAGGTGGTGCGGCGTCACGTCGCAGGTCACCGGGAGCCCCGCAGCCTTCGCCGCCCGGACGTGGTCGAGCGAGGCACGCGTGGACACGTGCGTGAGATGCAGCCGCGCGCCCGGCACGTCGTCCACGACGCCGGCGAGAATCGCGATCGCGCGCGCCACGGACGATGCCTCGGCGGCCACCGGCCACCCCTTGAGCCCGAGGACCGTCGCGACGTAGCCCTCGGACGC
>JAICUV010000041.1 GCA_025935655.1 Chloroflexota bacterium
GCCTCGAGGTCGAGGACGAGCGCCGTGTGGCTGTCCACGCCGAGGATGAACGAGCCCTCGGGACGCATCGCCTCCAGTGCCTGCAGCCGGCGCGCCCCCATGTAGCAGAACCGGGTGTCGTGGTTGCCGCCCTCGGCGTTGTCGTAGTGGGGGACGACGGCGGCGCGGAGGCCGGTCGCGACCCCCAGGAGGTCGAGGCCCTCCAGCCAGCGCGGGTCCTCGCCCACCTTGTAGATCTCGTAGACGGGGATCGTGACGAGGCCGAGCGTCAACGCGGCCGCGCTCGCCATCGTGAGGATGCCGCCGCCGGTGAGCTTCTCGGCGAGGGCGTCCGGGATCGGGCCACCGGCCCACTGGCGGAGCGCATAGCTCGGGCTGCCCGGCCCGGCCATCACATAGCGGGCCTCCCGGATCCGGGCCACGGCCGTGGACTGGGTGACCGCGTCGACGTCGCGGCTCCGGAACGACGCGACCTCCACCGGGTTGCCGACGCTGGTCGCGAAGAACTCGAGCGTCCGCTCGCTGAGGTCGTCGGCGTTCTCCTGGAAGCCGTACGGCGTGTCGACGATGGCGCCGGGCACGCCCTTCTCGCCGAACCGGTCGAAGAGCGACCGGTGGACCTTGGCCATCGTGGGCGCCGTCTCGCCGGAGCCCATGATCGCGAGCACGCGGGGTCCGGTCACGCGAAGAACCCCTCCGCGAGCATGTCGAGCATCACATCCGCCAGTTCGACCGGATGCTGCGCGTGGATGTCGTGGTCGCCGTGGAACCAGCGGACGCGGGCGTTCGGCAGCCGGTCCATCGCCAGGTCGATCCCCTCGCGCTTCTGGATCGCGCGCTCGTCCGCGCCCGTCTCGGCTGGGGCGAGCAGCACCGGCGTCGCGACCTCCGCGTAGACCTCCGACGGTCGGTGGTCCCACAGCCCGCGCAGCACCGCGATGTGGCGCTCGTACGTCAGCCACGGCGCGACCGTGCCGTCCTCGCGGACCTCGAAGTTCGCGAGCGTCCCGGCGATGCCCGTCTCGGGCCAGTCCGGGTGCGCGCCGCGGATGTAGCCCTCGATCTCGTCACGGTGGAGTCCCGCCAGCCGCGGCGGCGCGAGCCGCGCCTCGCACGCCTCCCAGCTGTCGAACGCGGCGCACGGCTCGAGCCAGCCGCCGTCCACGCACACGATCCCGCGGGTCGCGTCAGGGTGCCGGTGGGCGAGCTCCAGCACGACGTTGCCGCCCCACGACTGGCCCGCGACCACCGGCCGCTCCCAGCCCAGCGTCCCGATGAGCGTCGCCAGGTCGTCCGCGACGGTCGCCATGTCGTAGGGTCCGTCCGGCTTCGCCGAGCGGCCGTGGCCGCGGAGATCCACGGTCGCCGACGCGTGGCCTCGCTCCGCGAGCCGTGACGCGACGCCGTCCCACATCCGGGCGTTCGAGGCGAGCCCGTGCACGAGGACGAAGCCCGGCGCGTCCCCCGTCACGCCGCCCGGCGGCGCCCACGTGTCGACGGCCAGCTCCACGCCCTCGGCGACCGGGACGCGCGTCGTGTGCATCACCCGATGATAGGCGGGCCGGGGCAATCCTCCGAGCGCGACGCGGGACCGGCCCGGGCACGGCGTCCCGGCCGGTCGGCCCGATGCCGGAGGTCGGACGACCCCCGCCGCGGCGGGGTAGGCTGGCGGACCGAGCCATCGTCCTGCCAGGAGCGCCGCCCGCGATGCCGATCCCGTTCACCACCCTGGAGCCCAGCCTCGTCGCAGACCCCGACCTCGCCGCCGAGGGCGAGAAGCGCGTCGCGTGGGCGCGGACCCACATGCCGGTGCTCGCCCGCCTGCGCGCGGAGCTGGAGCGTGAGCGCCCGCTCGACGGCCGGCGGATCGGCATGTGCCTCCACGTCGAGGCGAAGACCGCCGTCCTCGTGGAGACCCTCCTCGCGGGCGGCGCCGAGATCGCCTGGACGGGCAGCCCGGCGACGACGGACGACGGGGTGGCCGCGGCGATGACCGCGCGGGACCGCCTCCGCATCTACGCCCTCAAGGCCGACGACACCGCCGCCCACCAGGCGCACATCGGGCGCGTCCTCGCGTCCGACCCGGACATGCTCCTCGACAACGGCGCGGACCTCATCGCGGGCACCATCGAGCGCCCGGCGTCGCGCGTGCTCGCGGCCACCGAGGAGACGACGTCGGGCCGCCTCCGCCTGACCGGTGAGCTGGCGGGCCGCGTCCCGTTCCCGGTCATCGTCATCAACGATTCGCCGATCAAGCTCTCGTTCGAGAGCGAGCGCGGGATCGGCCCCGCGACCGTCGACGGCTTCTTCCGCGCGACGAACACGTTCATCGCCGGCAAGACGTTCGCCGTCGTGGGGTTCGGCTGGTGCGGGCGGAGCCTCGCGCGGACGCTGCGGGCGATGGGTGCGGTCGTGATGGTCGTGGAGATCGACCCGGTCCGGGCGCTCGAGGCCGCGTACGAGGGGATGCTCGTCACGACGATCGAGAAGGCGGCTGCGCGTGCCGACACGATCATCACGGTGACCGGGCGCCCCGGGATCGTGCGGACGGAGCACTTCGGCCTGCTGAAGGACGGCGCGATGCTGGGCAACATGGGCCACTTCTCGACCGAGATCGACGTCGCCGGGCTGCGCGCGATGGCGACCGGCTCCCGGATGGTCAACACGCATGTCGAGGAGTTCGACCTCCCGGGCGGACGGCGGGTGCACCTCCTGGCCCGGGGCGAGATGCTCAACCTGACCGCGGCGATCGGGCACCAGATCGAGGTCATGGACCTCGGCTTCGCGCTCCAGGCGCACTCGATGCGGATCCTCGCGCAGGACGCCGCCTCGTACACGCCCGGGTACCAGCCGGTTCCGGAGCACGTGAACCGCGCGATCGCGGAGCACGGCCTGCGGACGATGTCGACGGTCGACCTCGACTGACCCGCGATGGCCTTCACGCTCCTGTTCGACGGCGACGACACGCTGTGGGCGAACAACCACCACTTCGAGCGCGCGATCGAGCGGTTCTGCGCGCTCGTGGTGGGCGGCGAGTGGACCGAGCAGGCCGTGCGCGACGAGCTCGACCGGGTCGAGGAGGCGGCATGGCACCGCGGGGGCGCGGGCAAGGACGCGTTCGGCCGGAACATGCGCGAGGCCGCCGCGGGGATGGTGCTGCCGGGTCGGCTGCCGGCCGTGCTGGCCGCGGTCGACGCGATCGTGCGCGAGATGGAGACCAGCGCGGTGGCGCTCATGCCCGGCGTGGTGCCGACGCTCGAGGACCTGGGGCGGCGCCACGTCCTGGGGATCGTGACCCGCGGCGACCCGGCGGAGCAGTGGGCGAAGATCGACGGGTCCGGGATCAGCAACCGGTTCACGCACATCGAGGTCGTGCGCGACAAGGACGAGGCGACGTACCGCCGGCTCGTGGCGGCCTGGGGCCTGGACCCGGCGACCACATGGATGATCGGCAACTCGCCGCGGTCGGACATTCTCCCGGCCCGTGCCGCCGGGCTGCGGGCCGTCTACATCCCGAACCCGTCCACGTGGCGGCTCGAGCACGCGGAGCTCGACCCCGCGGACGGCGGCGTGATGACACTCGCGGCATTTGGGGAGTTGCTGGGGGCGTTCTGAGCGGTGGAGCGCTCGTCCTTGGCGGGCGCGGTCCCGACCCTTACGGAAAGCGGTTGAACCACACGGCCGCGAGTCCGGCGCCCGCGAGCACCAGCAGTAGCGCACCGGCGGCAAACCACTGGGTCACCTCCTGCTGCTGCGTCGTGAAGCCCACCCGCGATCCCAGGCTCTCGTAGACCGAGGCGAGGTCCTCGGCCGTCGGGGCGTCGAAGAACTTGCCGCCCGTCATCGCCGCGACCTGCTGGAGGGTGCCCGTGTCCGGCGGGACCTGGAGCTGCTGCAGCTGCCCGAACTGGTCCTGCACCTCGACGACACCGTTCGGCGTCCCGAGCGCGATCGCGTAGATCGGCATCCCGGCGGCCACGGCGTCCCGGGCGGCGTCGAGTGGCTCGCGCTGCCCGGTCGAGTTGGCCCCGTCGGAGAGGAGCACGGTCGCGGTCACGGGCGCCGCGCCGGGGGCGGTCCCCGTCGACGGGTCCGCGGCCGCGCCGGAGGCCGGAGACGCGGCGGGTCCCGAGGAGCCGTCCGGTGCCGACGAGGCGTTCGGTGCCTGGCTCGGCGAGGCGGAGCCGCCGGCCACGTCGGCGCTGGCGTTGCGCGCATCCGCCGTGGCGTCCACCGACAGGGCGATCGCGTCGCCGAGGGCGGTGCCCCCGGTGGGCTGCAGGTTGGCGATCGCATCGAGCACCTCGCCGCGATCCGCGGTCGGGGCGATGACGAGACGGGCGTCGGTGGAGAAGGCGATGACGCCGACCCGGAACGCGGCCGGCAGTGTCTTGACGAACGACGTCGCGGCCGCCTTGGCGGCGTCGAGGCGCGTCGGGCTGACGTCGGTCGCCTCCATCGACTTCGACACGTCCATCGTGAGCATCACGGTCGCCTCCTCGCGGGGGACCTGGAGCATCATCGACGGCCGGGCGAGGGCGACGGCGAGCAGGCCGATCGCGGCGAGGTAGAGCGCCGTCGGCACGTGTCGACGCCAGCCGGGCCTGCGGGGCACGAGGTTCGACAGCAGGTCCACGTTCGTGAACCGCACGACATACCGCTGCCGGCGCCGCTGGACCAGCAGGTACGCGCCGAGGGCGATCGGCACGAGGAGCAGGAGCGCAAGCAGCGCGGGATCGGCGAAGGTCATGGGAGCATCCCCTGGAGACGGAGCTGGTCGGCGAGCGAGCGCAGCCAGCTGCCGGAGGTGGACAGGACGACGTGGCGGACGCGGAGCCGGCGGAGCTCCCGCGCGACGTGCTCGCGGTCGCGGGCCGCAGCCTCGGCAAACCGGGCACGCAGCTGCGCGGACGAGGTGTCGACCCGCACCTCGCGCCCGGTCTCGGCATCGACGAGCGTGAGGTCGCCCACGTCGGGCAGCTCGTCCTCGCGCGGATCGCGGATCTCGACGACGAGCACGGCGTGGCGCTGGGCCACGGCGCCGAGCTGGGACAGCCAGTCCACGGGACCGCGGAGGTCCGTGACGAGGACCACCTGGCCGCCGGGCGGCGTGCCGCGGGCGACGAACCGCAGCGCGGACGCCGGCGTGCGTGTCTCGTCCGACATGGGCTGATCCTGCGCGGCGACTGCCGCGGCACCGTCGGCCTCGGCGTCGAGGAGCGTCGCGAGCAGCGCCGCCCGGCCGGTCCGGGGTTCGGTGCGCCGGTCCGACCGGCCGCCGAAGGTGACGACGCCCAGCCGGTTGCCGCGCTGCGCCGACAGATGGGCCATGGCGATCGACACGCCCTCGGCCACGTCCGCCTTGCGGCGGTCGGCCGTGCCGAACTGCATCGACGGCGACGAGTCGAGGAGGAGCCAGGTCGTGAGCGCGCGCTCCGGGACGTGGACCCGGACGTGCGGCTGGTTCATGCGCGCGGTGACGTTCCAGTCGATCCGGCGGACGTCGTCGCCCGGCTCGTACGGGCGCACCTGGGCGAGCTCCGTGCCGCCACCGAGGTCGCGGGCACGGTAGTCGCCGGCCACCAGGCCGCGGATCTGGCGCGCGATCGAGAGCTCGAGCGCACGGAGCAGCGCCTCCGGGGTGGGGCCGGGACCCGGCGTTGCGGGCGACCGCCGCCGGCCGCCGGACCGGACGCGCTTGCCCGCCGCGGTCAGCGTCACGCGCTGCGCTCCTCGGTGATCTGCCGCGGCGCGGGAACGGCCGGCAGGATCCGGCCAAGGATCGCGTCCGCGGACACCTCCTCGGCGAGCGCGGCGAACGACGGGACGATGCGGTGACGCAGGACGTCGGGTGCCAGCTCGTAGATGTCGGCCGGGACCACGTAGCGGCGGCCGCGGAGCAGCGCGAGGGCGCGGGCGGCATGGATGAGGTTGATCGAGCCGCGCGGGCTCGCGCCGTAGGCGATGTACGCCTTGAGGTCCGGCTGTCCGACGAGCGCGGGCTCGCGGGTCGCGGCGACGATCGCCACCGCGTAGGCGACGAGCACCGGGTCGACGTAGATCTCTGGCGTGGCTGCCTGGAGCAGCTCGAGCGAGCGGGCGTCGAGGACCCGGCGCACGGCGGCCGCCGGCCGGAGCGAGCGCTCCACGACGGTCTGCTCCTCGGCCGGGGTGGGATAGCCCACGACGACCTTCATCATGAACCGGTCGACCTGCGCCTCCGGGAGCGGGTACGTGCCCTCGGACTCGATCGGGTTCTGGGTCGCCATCACGAGGAACGGGCGCGGGACCGCGTAGCTCTCGCGCCCGATCGTGACCTGGCGCTCCTGCATCACCTCGAGCAGCGCGGACTGGACCTTGGCCGGCGCGCGGTTGATCTCGTCGGCGAGGAGGAAGTTCGTGAACACCGGACCCAGCTCGGTCTCGAACGTCGCGTCGCCCGGGCGGTAGATGCGCGTCCCCACGAGGTCGGCGGGCACGAGGTCGGGCGTGAACTGGATCCGCCGGAAGGACGCGTCGAGCGCGTCGGCGAGCGTCCGGATCGTGAGCGTCTTGGCGAGGCCCGGGACGCCCTCGAGGAGGAGGTGGCCGCCGGCGAGGAGCGCGACGAGCACCCGCTCGAGCATGGCGTCCTGGCCGACGATGACGCGGCGGATCTCGTACAGGACGGCCTCGGCGGTGACCCGCGGGTCGACCGGGACGGCGTCGGCGTCGGTGGCGGGGTGGAGCGCCTGCGGCTGCGTGGGCTCGTGCTGCGGTGCGGTCATGCGGGTCCTCCGGCGCCCGGCAGGCGGGCTGGATCGGCGATGGGCGGCGGCTGCCGTGCTTCCGCCCGGCACCTGTGCGCTCGATCCTTCGGGGACACGATGAGAGTTCGCTGACAGGGCGCCCTTGGTGGAGGGTCCATTGCCGCGCCTTAACCCGGGCGCAACGGAACAGGGGGCCCGCCCGGCGCGAGCCCCCTGGACCCGGCGCGGGCCGCCGTCAGGGCAGCTGCGAGATGATCGACTCGGTGGTGGGCTGGTCCGCGAACAGGACGTAGAACAGGACGTCGTCCTTGAGATAGATCGCCGCCCCGAACGGCGGCGTGCCACCCGTGCGGACCGACTTGCCCGCGATCGTCGTCTCCTTGAGGTCGCCCAGGCTGCCCGACGAGTCGAGCACGGGCAGGAGCTTCTCGGCATCCACGCCCTTGACCTGGATCGCCATGACGATGGCGGCCGGTCCGGACCCCGTCGTCGTCGGCGTCGCGAGGGCAAACCGCACGTCATTCACGGTCTTGCCGTTCGCCTCGAGCAGCGGCTGGAGCTCGCCCGCGTTGATCGGCACGCCGGCGAGACCCAGCGAGGACCCGTCGAAGCTGCTCTTCTTGAACGTGATGCCGTTCGCCTCGCTCGGGAGCATCGCCTCGAGGTCGGCCGCGGCCCCGGGCTGGAGGCTCACGTCCGGGCCGCCCGCGGCGGCCGACGCGGGGGCCCCGGATTCGGCCGCGACGGATGCGGGCGCCTGGGTGACGGTCGGCGCCGCGGTCGCCGCCGGTGTCGCGGTCGAGGACGCGCTGCCGCCGCACGCGACAAGGGCGAGCGCGGTGCCCCGCGAGCAGGACGGACAGTTGGCGATTCATGAAGGCTGCCTCCCCGTGGGCCGTGCCGCCCGGCTCGGTCTGATCGCGGCGAGGTCCAGCCTACGCCCCCGGCGGTGGGTTGCCATCCCCCGGCCCGGGGGTCGGGGTGTGAGCTCCCGGCTCCGGCGGCGCCACCCGGTTGCGCAACAGCGCCGCGACGCCGCTGGTCGACGGGTGCGCCTCCAGGATCGAGACGAGGCCCACCGTCATCGGCACGGCCAGGAGCGCGCCCGCGGCGCCCAGCACCCAGGCCCACAGGAGCACGGACAGGAACACGACGAGCGGGCTGAGGTTGAGCTCCGAGCCCATGACCACGGGCTGGAGGAAGTGGTCCTGCGCGAAGTTGATCAGCGTGTACCCGACGATCACCCCCACGGCCGGCGCCACCCCGCCGGTAAGGAACGCGAGGATCGTCGGTGGCAGGAGCGCGAGGAACGTCCCGATGTTGGGGATGAAGCTCGCGGCGAACACGAGGAACGCCCACAGCACCGGGAAGGGCACCCCGAGCACGAACAGGAGCACCAGCGACAGGACGGCGGCGAACAGGCCGAGGACCGCCCGGACGAGGAGGTAGCGGCGGAGGTCGGCGCCGAACTGCTCGATCCCGCCGATGAGCCGGTGCTCCGCTCCGAACGCCTCGCGCGCCCGGGCGGCGAGCGAGGCACCACCGAACAGCGCGTAGATCATCGTGAGCACGAGCACGAAGATCCCGATCCCCGCGCCGGACAACGCCGAGGCCACGGGCCGTGCCACGGACACGATCCGCTCGGCGGAGATGATCGAGGTGATGGCCGCTGGATCCACGACCACGCCGAAGCCCGCGAGGAGCGTGACGAGCGCGTCGACCTGCGCCTGGAGCCGGTCGGCGTAGCGGGGGACCTGGAGCACCAGCTCCGCGATCGAGAATGCCGCGATGAACGTCGCGGCGAGCACGATGACCAGGACCAGGAGGATCGCGCCGGTCAGCGCCAGCCCGTGGCGGATGCCGCGGCGCTCCAGCCGTCCGACGAGCGGCCACGCGACGATCGCGAGGAACAGGCCGAACAGGACGGGGACCACGAGGCCCGCGACCTCGCGCAGGGCCAGCAGTCCCACCAGCACCAGCACGATCGCCGCGAGCGCGCCGAGCGGGCCACCGGCGACGGCGGCGAGCGAGGAACGACGGTCGGGCGCGGGATCGTCCGCGGAAGCACCAGGCGGCATCGGGAGCCCTCGTGGGCCCGTCATGCGGGCCGTCCGATGATATGCGGCCGGGCCTCCCGGCACCTCGCTCCGCGACCCGATCACCTTCCCGCGGCGCGACAGCGTGCCTATGATCCACCCCAGAGGCGTGGTCATCCGGCCGCGCGTTCGGAGGGAGCGCATACATGCAGTTCGTCATCGCGATCCTCGCGGTCATCCTGGGGGTGCTGTTCGCCTTCGGCGGATGGCGGTTCTTCCTGATCCTGCTGCCCTTCTGGGGCCTGCTCACCGGCTTCAACATCGGGACCGAGGCAACCCGTGCCCTCATCGGTGACGGGACCTTCGCGACGCTGACGAGCTGGGCGATCGGCATCGTCCTGGCCATCGTGTTCGCGGCCCTCTGCTACCTCTACTGGTACGGGGCCATCGCGCTGCTCGCCGGCACCGTCGGCTACATCATCGGCGCGTCGGCCTGGGGCCTGATCGGCAGCGAGCAGGGCGTCCTCGCGTTCATCATCGGCATCGCGCTCGGCGCGATCTTCGCCATCGGGGCGCTCGTGCTCAACGTGCCCAAGTGGCTCGTGGTCGCGCTGACGTCCATCGGCGGGGCCGCGATGATCGTCGCCGCCTGGTTCATCCTCACCGGGCAGATCCCGACCAACGACATCACCTGGAACGCGATCGGCAAGGAGATCAGCGGGAGCATCGTCTGGCTCTTCGTCTGGCTCGCCCTCGCCGCCGCCGGGTTCCTGGCCCAGCTGCGTGCCCCGTCCATCGGCCCGGACACGTACGAGTTCGATCAGACGTCCTACCGCTACGGCGGGAGCACCGGCGTCTGACGCACGCCTGAACGATGCCGGTCGCGACGAGGGGTCGCGGCCGGCGTTCGTGCGTCCGCGGGGGCGATCAGCGGGCCGCTGCGTCCCCCGCCCCGAGCTGGCGCCGCATGCCCAGGAAGTCGGCCTGGTGCCAGTGCTCCGCGATCCGGCCGTCCCGCAGCCGGAACCAGTGGATCTCCTCGATCTCGTAGCGCCTGCCGCTGGGCGGGATGCCCATGAACGGGCCGGTCTGCGTCGCCGCGGACGTGAGCCGCACTGCCACGCGGTCGCCCTCGGCGACCATGTCCTCGATCGTCATCACCACGTCCGAGAGCCCGGCTGCGACGCGCGTGATCGCGGCCTTCATCCCCTCGCGTCCCGGCTTCATGGGCCCGTAGGTGTGGGCGACGAAGTCATCGGCAAGGAGCTCGTCCACGGCGTCGGCATTGCCGGCGGCGAAGACCTGGTCGATGTAGCGGCGGACGGTCGCCTTGTTGTCCTGCACGGTGTCGATGGCCATGTCATCTCCTCCTCGGGAAGGGCGCCCACCGTAGTCGCGCGGGGCCGGCCACGTGGTTGCGGGGGCCCGCAGGCGAATAACGGCGATGCGACGGCCGTGCCTGTGGCACGATCGGCCGCGATGACCAGCCCGTTCGTCGCCGTGGACCCCGGGACCGTCCTCGAGGACGTCGTCGAGAGCCGGCTCGTGCCCGCACCGCGCTGGATCGTCATCGTCTGGAACGACCCCGTGAACCTCATGACGTACGTCACGTACGTGTTCCGCAAGCTGTTCGGCTACAGCCAGGCGCACGCGCAGGAGCTGATGCTCAAGGTCCACCACGAGGGGCGCGCCGTCGTCTCCGGCGGGACGCAGGAGCGCTGCGAGTACGACGTCCAGCGCCTGCATGCCCACGGGCTGTGGGCCACGATGCAGCCGGAGTAGCCGTGGCCTCGATGCGCGACAGCATCCTGCGCCTGCCGGACGGCAGGATCGGCCTCCGGCTCGCCGAGCGCGAGCGGATGATCCTCCGGGCGCTGCTCGGCGACCTGTCCGAGATCGTCGGGGAGGAGGCCGATCCGCCGGGCCTCACGCCGCTCGACGGCGACGCCGACGGCGAGCTGGCGGACGATGGCGAACGCGCGGAGGATGCCGCCCCCATCGACGGGGAGCCCGCGGAGGCGTTCAGCGACCCCGTGCTCATCCGCCTCTATCCCGACGCCCGACCGGACGACCCGGCGTGGAGCGCCCGCTTCCGGGACATGATCCGCGGCGATCTCGACGAGGCGCGGCGTGCGAGCCTGGCCGTGGTGAGCGAGACGCTCGATGCGCGCTCGATCGACGACGACGAGGCCGAGGCCTGGCTCCACGTGCTCAACGACCTGCGACTCGTGATGGGCACCCGGCTCGGCGTCACCGAGGAGCGGGAGGCGCAGCCGTTCGATCCCGAGGACCCGGACGCCGCCGCCCTCGTCGTGTACGCCTACACGGGCTGGCTCGAGGGGCAGTTCGTCGACGTCCTCGCCGCCGCCCTGCCGGAGATCCCGGACCCGGACGACGAACCGGCGGCGGAGCCGCCGGCCGACGAGTTCGCGGGCGACGACAGCTAGGCGGGCGCGGCGTCGCCTGGCGCGTTGCCCTCGCTCGCGGCGTCGCTCCGCGCGGTCTCCAGCGCCGAGAGGAACAGGTCCGCGGACTGGGCGCCCGAGATGCCGTACCGCCGGTCGATGACGAAGAACGGGACGCCGTTGATGCCGATCGCGTGCGCCTCGGCGATGTCGGCCTCGACGGCCGACGCGTAGGCGTCGGTCTCGAGGACGCGCCGCGTCTCCGCCTCGGGGACACCGACCTCGGCCGCGAGCCTGACGAGCGTGTCGGGGTCGTCCAGCACCTCGCCCTCCACGAGCTGCGCGCGCAGGAGACGCTCGTGGATCGGCAGGCCCAGGCCCAGGGCCTTCGCCAGGTGCGTGACCCGGTGGGCGTCGAAGGTGTTGATCGTGACGTACGTCTCGAAGTGGTAGTCCAGGCCTTCGGCCGCCGCGAGCGAGACCACGCGCTCGTTGAGCCGGTGAACCTGCTCGACCGTCGTGCCCAGCTTCCGCGCGAGGCTCTCGTCGTGCGCCTCGCGGAGCCCCTTCGGGTGGGCGGGGTTGAGCTGGAAGCTGCGCCACACGATCTCGACCTCGTCAGCGCCCTCGAACCGCTCCAGCGCGTGCTCGAACCGCCGCTTGCCGATGTAGCACCACGGGCAGACGACGTCGGACCAGATCTCGACCTTCACCTGGGGGCCTCTACCGGGCTGCACAGTTCGTCCACGCACGCGAGGCCGCCGTCGGCGTCGAGGAGGACGAGCGGGCGCGCCTCGGCGGTCGGCAGGTCGGGGGCGGTCGGCAGGTCGGGCGCCGCGCGACGCGCGGACGGCGCGGGCTCGGGGGCGGCGGACGGTTGCGGGTCGGTCACGTGATGGCTCGTGCGGGTCGTTGCTCCTGCAACCATACCCCGAGTGCCATCAATCAGGCGGCGCCGAGAAGGCAAGGTACACGGTGTCGGCGATGGTCCGGGCGAGGTCGTCCCCGAGGTCGCCTCCGAAGATGAGCCGGAAGTACACCGGCCCCACGAGGAGCTCCGTCGCGACGTCGGCCGCGCAGTCGGGCCGTAGGTCGCCGCGCTCGATGCCCCTCGCGACCACCTTGGCGATCTCCTCCCGCCTGGCCTGGACGACGGTCGCGCGGAACGGGTCACCGAGCTTGGGGTTGATCGCGATCTGGGACACCAGCGCGCGGATCACGGCACCGAACGGGGTGTCGCGGATGGCGTGGAGGGCGTGCTCGACGCACTGGTAGAGCTCCTGGCGCGTGTCGCCCACGTCGTCGACGGCGATGTGGGGTGCGGCCAGATCGGCGAGGAGATCCTGGGCGAGCGCCTCCTTGGACGACCAGCGACGGTAGAGGGTCGCCTTGCCCACGCCGGCGCGCGTGGCGACGTGCTCGATGCGGAACTTCGTGAATCCGTGCTCCACGAGCTCCTCGCGGGCGGCGTAGAGGATCGCCTTGTTGGCCGCGTCCGAGCGCGGCCGGCCACCCCCGCGCCTCGGTGCCGGCTGGGTGTCGGCCGAGTTCCGATACGGAACGTCTTGATTCTCAGCGCCCATCGAGTTATGATACGCAGCGGATCGTATTTCTAGCAACAGGTAGTTCCAGCCATGCGCCACTCCGCGTCTCTCGTCACCTACATCGAATCCGTCGTCGATCGAACCCCCTTCTGCGCCTGCGGCGCGCCGATGGTCCCCGCCGACCACGACGGCGCGCTCTACCTCGAGTGCTCCACGCACGACCAGGAGAAGCGTGGCTTCACCGCCCGGCTGTGGTCGCTGTTCGGCCACGACCGCCAGCTCCTGATGGCCCGCGAGGAGCTCGCCGCCTAAGCGATCATCGGCCCATCGGCCCCGCGGCCGCTCGGGTCCCGGATGATCCCGGGCCCGGGCGCCGACGGGCGTCAGCTCACCGCGTGCGACGCCGCTCCACGACGAGCAGCAGGATCCCGGCGACGACCAGCACGCCGCCCACCAACCCCCAGAACGCGGACCCGCGCATGAACCCGCCGGGGAGCAGGCCCAGCCCCTGGCCGAGCCAGACGGCGCCGAGCAGCGCCAGGATGATCCCGATGGCGGTGCGGGCGGGACGCATGGGTCACGGCTCCGGGCAGGGTGTGGGTGGCGCAAGGGTACGGCCCGTACAATCGGAGCGCGCGTCCCACCGCCATGCAGTCGAAGGGACCCCCCGATGATCGACCCCGAGGCCCAGATCGAGCGCGACGGGCTCAACCACTACCCCACGGCCTTCCTCCAGAACCTCATCGACAACGGCGAGGGCTGGCAGTCGGAGGGCTCGCTGTCGGCCGCCGTCGTGCGAGCGCTCGAGGACGGCACGTGCGTGCTCGGGCCGGTCGCGCACCGCGATTACCACAACAACATCGTCCCGGCCCGCGCCGACGTGGCCCCGGGCGCCAAGGGCAGCCTCGCATACGCGAACGCGAAGCGCACCGAGCGCGGCCTGCCGCCGCTCGTCGAGGAAGCCGACGGCACGGTCCACGAGGAGATCGCCCCCGCATGAGCTACGTGGCCGCGCCGGACCGCTATGACACGATGCCCTACCGCTTCTGCGGGCGGAGCGGGCTGAAGCTGCCGGTCCTGTCCCTCGGGCTGTGGCACAACTTCGGCGACACCACCCCGATGTCCGTGCAGCGCGAGATGGTCCACACGGCGTTCGACCTGGGGATCACCCACTTCGACCTGGCCAACAACTACGGCCCGCCGTACGGGAGCGCCGAGACGAACTTCGGCCGCATCCTGCGCGAGGACCTCGCGTCGTACCGCGACGAGATCGTGATCAGCAGCAAGGCCGGCTGGGACATGTGGCCGGGCCCGTACGGCCAGGGCGGCGGCTCGCGCAAGTACGTCCTCGCGAGCCTCGACCAGAGCCTCCGCCGCGTCGGCGTGGACTACTTCGACATCTTCTACAGCCACCGGTTCGACGTGGACACGCCGCTCGAGGAGACGATGGGCGCCCTGGCGCACGCCGTCCGCCAGGGCAAGGCGCTGTACGTGGGGATCTCGTCGTACTCGGCGGGCAAGACCCGCGAGGCCGCGGCCCTGCTGCGCGCCGAGGGCGTCCCGCTGCTCATCCACCAGCCGAGCTACAACCTGTTCAACCGCTGGGTGGAGCCCGACCTCCTCGACGCGGTCGGCGAGCTCGGCACGGGCGTCATCGCGTTCACCACGCTCGCCCAGGGTCTGCTCACCACCAAGTACCTCGACGGGATCCCGGAGAACGCCCGCGTCAACCGGCCGGGCGGGGACTCGTTCAAGCGCGAGTCGATCAACGCGGACAACCTGCGCCGCGTCCGGGCGCTCAACGAGATCGCCGGCCGCCGCGGGCAGTCGCTCGCCCAGATGGCGCACGCGTGGGTCCTGCGCGACCCGCGGGTCACCACCTCGCTCGTGGGCGCAAGCTCGCCGGAGCAGATCCGGGAGAACGTCGGCGCGATCGCGAACCTCGCGTTCAGCCCCGAGGAGCTCGCCGAGATCGACACGTACGCCGTGGAGAGCGGCGTCAACCTGTGGGAGAAGCCGAGCACCGACCAGCGGATCTAGCGTCGCCTTCGCCCTCGCCCGGAGCCAGCCCGATGCCGACACTCGCCGACTATCCCCGCGTCAACCTCCGGTTCGGCCCGTCCCCGCTCCAGCGCCTGGACCGCCTGACGGCGCACCTCGGCGGCGCGACCGTGTGGGCGAAGCGCGAGGACGTGAGCTCCGGGCTCGCCTTCGGCGGCAACAAGGTCCGCAAGCTCGAGTACCTGCTGGCGGACGCGCTGGCGCAGGGCTGTGACACGCTGGTCTCGATCGGCGGCGTCCAGTCCAACCACACTCGGCAGGTGGCGGCGGTCGCCGCGCACGCGGGTCTCGGCTGCGTCCTGGTCCAGGAGCACTGGGTGGACTGGCCGGACGTGACGTACGACCGGACCGGCAACATCCTCATGAGCCGCCTGATGGGCGCGGACGTGCGCCTGGACCCCGCCGGGTTCTCCATCGGCTTTCGCGACAGCTGGAAGCAGGCGCTGGCGGACGTGGAGGCGCGCGGCGGGACGCCCTACCCGATCCCCGCCGGCGCGTCGGACCACCCGCTGGGCGGCCACGGGTTCGCCGGCTGGGCGCTTGAGCTCGCCGAGCAGGAGCGCGAGCTCGGCGTGTTCTTCGACACGATCGTCGTGTGCTCGGTCACCGGGTCCACGCAGGCGGGGATGATCGCCGGGTTCGCGGTGCTCGAGGACGCGGGCGGGCGGCCGCGGCGGGTCATCGGCATCGACGCCAGCGCGACCGTGCCCGAGACGCATGCCCAGGTCGCGCGCATCGCGCGCCGGACGGCGGCCGCCATCGGCCTGGAGCGCGAGCTGCGCGCCGACGAGATCGTGCTCGACGACCGCTACCACGAGGGCACCTACGGGATCCCCGGCCCCGGGACGCTCGAGGCGATGCGGCTCGTCGCACGACTCGAGGGGATGATCACGGACCCGGTGTACGAGGGGAAGTCGATGGCCGGGCTGATCGACCTCGTGGCGCGCGGGGAGATCCGGCGCGACTCGAACGTCCTGTACGCGCACCTCGGCGGCCAGCCGGCGCTCAACGCCTACGCGTCGCTGTTCACGTAGGCAAGCTTCGGAGGGGCCGGCCACGCCCACGGCGATGAGCCGTTTGTCCCTGTGGGCGGCCGCGCAACCAACCGATCCTGAGCGTGGGGCGCCGCTTGGCGCCGCATGCCGAGGTGAAGACGTGCGCCGCTGGTTCCTGGTCGGAGTCGCCGCCGTTGTCGGCGGGTTTCTCGTCATCCAGGTGATCCCCTACGGACGGGATCACACGAACCCGCCGGTCGTCGCCGAGCCCGCGTGGGACTCCCAGGCCACGCGCGGGCTCGTCGTGACCGCCTGCTTCGACTGCCACAGCAACGAGACCGTGTGGCCCTGGTACTCGAACATCGCCCCGATCTCGTGGCGCCTCCAGAACCACGTCACGGAGGGCCGCGAGAAGCTCAACTTCAGCGAGTGGGGGACGGGCGAGCAGGAGACCGAGAAGCTGGCCGAGGTCGTCCAGGATGGCGAGATGCCGCCGTGGGACTACCTGCTGACGCATCCCGAGGCGCGCCTGTCGGATGCCGACAGGCAGGCGCTCGTCGACGGCCTCGACAAGACGTTCGGCGGGAGCGGGTCGAGCGGCTCCGGCGAGGGCGACGACTGACGATCCCGCTCACGAGCCGCGGACCTCGTCCAGCGCCGCGGCGAGGGCCGCCAGGCCGCCGCGAAGCTCGTCCAGCGTCGGCCAGCCGTAGCCGAGGCGGAAGGACGTCCGTGGCTGCTCGAACCAGTGGCCGGGCCCCACGATCGTCCCGTGGCGCTCGAACAGCGCGTCGTAGAACGCGTCGACGTTCAGCCCCGCGGCGATCCCGGGCCGGATCCGCGGGAAGCCCACGACGCCGCCGCGCGGCGGGACCCACTCGAAGCGCGGGTTGCCGTCGATCCACGACGACGTGATCGAGAACGCCTCCGCGATCCGCCCGCGGATCTCGGGCAGCCACGTCGGCCGCAGCTCGAGCGCCCGCAGCGCGATCGTCTCGTCGACGAGCGACCCGCTGATGAGGATCTGCTCCTTCGCGGCGAGGAACCGCCCGAGCAGCTCGCGGTCGCGGGTCACGAGCCAGCCCACCCGGATCCCCGGCAGCCCGTACGTCTTCGACAGGCTGGTCACGGAGATGACGCGGTCGCCCAGGGAGGCGGCGACGGGCAGCGGATCGCCGAACGTCATCTCGCGGTACGTCTCGTCGAGCAGGAGGCGCGCGCCGCCGTGGCGCTCCACGAGCGCGATGACCGCGTCGAGGGTCTCGCGCGACAGCGTCGCCCCCGTGGGGTTGTGGGGCGTCGTCAGCGAGACGAGCCGGGTCTCCGGGCGGAGCATCGCCGCGATGCGTTCCGGGTCCACCGCCCAGCCGTCCTCGAACGCCAGGTCCAGGTACTCCACGTCCGCCCCGACCGCCCGCGGCGTCTCCACGTTGGTCGCGTAGTTCGGCCGGGCGACGATGGCGTGCGACCCCGCCTCCAGCAGCGTCGTGTGGACGATGAACAGCGCCGCGACCGCCCCCGGCGTCACGAGGACGTCGTCCGGCGCCAGCCCCACGCCGTCCGCCGCCACGAGCTCGCGCAGCGCGGGCAGGCCGAGGTGGTCGCCGTACTGGAGCACGAGCCCACCGAGGTCGGCCCCGAGGTCCGACAGCGAGGCGTCGGCGACGGAGCTCTCCGCCAGGTTGTGGCGGATCCGCCCGTAGCCCAGCTGCTCGGGCGACTCCTCCTCGATCGGCATCCGCCGGTAGCGCACCGCGTCCTCCAGGGCAGGTGCCCGTCGGGTCGGCGGGCCTCCGCCCCGATTGTGCCCGGGCATGGCACGATCGGCGCATGGATTCGACCGCGTTCCGGGCCGCCCTCGATGCGTCGGAGGTCATCGTGCTCGACGGTGGGCTCGCGACGCAGCTCGAGGCACAGGGCGCGGACCTGTCGGGCGCCCTGTGGTCCGCGCGCCTGCTCGCGGACGCGCCGGGCGAGATCGTCGCCGCCCACGCCGCGTACTACCGTGCGGGGGCGCGGGTCGCGACCACGGCCTCCTACCAGGCGACCTTCGAGGGCTTCGCCCGGCGGGGGATCGCGCACGAGGAGGCGGCCGCGCTGCTGCGGCGCAGCGTGGAGCTCGCCGCCGAGGCGCGCGAGACCGTCGGCGCGGAGCGGGCAGGGACCGCGGCGCGGCTGTTCGTCGCTGCCTCGATCGGCCCGTACGGGGCGATGCTCGCCGACGGCGCCGAGTACCGGGGTCGCTACGGCCGGTCGGTGGCCGAGCTCCGGGACTTCCATCGCGGGCGCCTCGAGGTCCTGGCGGGCACCGACGCGGACGTCCTGGCCGTCGAGACGATCCCGGAGCTGGAGGAGGCGGTCGCCGTCGCGGGGCTCGTCGCGGAGACGGAGGAGGCTGCGGCCTGGCTCTCGTTCTCGTGCGTCGATGGTGCCCGCATCCGGAGCGGCGCCCCGATCGAGGAGGCCGTCGCGGCAGTGGACGGCACCCGCGGGCTGCTCGC
>JAICUV010000006.1 GCA_025935655.1 Chloroflexota bacterium
CTCCTCGCCGAAGCTCGACGCGGCGCGCGGGGTGGCCTCGAAGGCGCGCCGGCGCGCGGTGACGTCGGCCGGCAGGTCGTTCGAGGAGACGGAGGCCAGGAGACGGGCGACGCCGATCCGTGCCAGGCCCGGCAACACGCCCGTGAGGGCACCCATCGGGTTTCCGGAGGACCGGGCGGCGGACCGCACGGGCGCCAGGTGCGGCGACTGCGCATCGAGCAGCACGACTCCGGCAACCTCGTCGGGGTACGCAGCCGCGAAGAAGCGCACGTAGACCCCGCCCGAGGAATGGCCGGCCAGGACGTAGGGACCGTGGTTGCCCGACGCTGCGAGGAGCGCATGCAGGTCGCGGGCCATCGCCATGCCGTCCTGCGGGCCGGCCGCCGGCTCGCTCCGGCCGTGACCGGCCCGGTCGTAGGCGCACACCCGCGTGGTCGTCGCGACCGCGGGCCCGATGAGCGCGAAGTAGTCCGAGCCCTGCCCGAGGCCGCCCTCGAGGACGACGGTCGGGCTCCCGGTGCCGCTGCACGCGATGAACAGCCGGTGTCCGCCGACGTCGACGAGCTCGCCCCCACTCGCCGACCCGCCACCGTCGGTCGCCTCCATGACCCGCTCCACGGCGCCGCCCACGGCGAGCAGGGCGAGGACGCCCACCACCGGGTAGAGGAGCCACCGCGACCCTCCGTCGACCTCTCGCCGCACGCGCACGATCAGCCAGATCGCAAGCATCAGGATCGGCACTGGCCACAGCCAGGAGAGCTGGTCCATCGCAGAAGTCCCGGGGGCGAATGCGATGAGCGCGATCCCGGTCACGCCGAGGATGCCCGCGGGCACGAATGCCCACCGCTCGGGACGGCTCGTGAACCGGGTGGAGAGGCCCGCGATCAGCGCCCAGCCGATGCCCCAGCCAAGCAGCACTGCCCCGGTCGCCCGGCTCTCGCCGCCGGCCGCTGCAGGTCCCAGGAGGATGAGGATCGGGAGCAGGAAGCCGACGAGCAACGAGCCGGCAACGACGGCGAAGGTTCGGTGCGACGGCGTCTGCCGCACGTTCGAGCGCGTCATGGAGTCCTCCGTCAGGAGATCGGGGTTCGATGCGTGGATCGGTGCGCCGGGGCGCTTCACGACGCCACCGCCTTGGACGCGGCCGCCGGCGTCTCAGCCACGGTGCGGGCGCTCTCGGGAGCGCGGGCTCCCTTGATGGCCAACCTGAACAGCCAGGCGATGAGGAGCGCCTCGCCGACAAACGTGAAGGTGCTGATCGTCAAGGCGTAGCCGGGGACGAAGCTCCGGCCGAGCGCGTCCGCGAGATACCCGATGCCGGCGAGCGCCACGAGGACACCGAGGAACCGCGGGAAGTCCACGGACCGGTACAGCAGGACGCCGAGGCCGACGAGATGCAGGCCGAAGACGAGGAGGGCCAGGTCCCAGCCGTGGTGGAACGCGGTGACCGATTGCCCGACCTGCGCATGGAGCTGGTCCGACGACAACGACGCCGGCGGCGCTCCGTTCACGCGCTGGGCGACATCGACCAGGTTGCGCAACGCGTACGCGAAGGCCACGGCGTAGACGACGCGCAGCCAGGCGACCACCAGGGCAGCGCGCCCGCTCACCGGACGCAGCAGCACGTACAGTCCCCAGGCGACCGCGACGTCGAGGATTGCGACGACCGCGAACGCGGCGACGGCGGCGCCGAAGAGCCCGATCGACGCCGCGATGTTGCCGGTGGTCGCTGCCGTGTCGGTCGGCACGATGAGGTTCGCGAACACGCCGAACTGCGCGAGCGGCGCGGGGATCGCCATCGACAGCAGGCCGGTCGCCGCGACGAGGGCGGACGTGCGCCTGGAGTGATCTGCGGTGGGGCGATTCGGGTCGGCGATCGGTCGGTCGGTCATCTGGTCCCTCGTGGACAGGCGGGCAGCGATCGGTCCGGGTGCACCGTCGGCTCGTGTCTCATCGACACCGTAGGAAGCACGGAGGCGTCGGCCAACGGAGTGAGCCCAGCGCTCCACGCGGTGTTTGCCCGGGCGCCGCGTGAGGGTCTGCACGGAGTCGCGCGGATCGGCCTGCCGTGACGACGCGGCGCCGGACCGGGCATGTGGGACGATGCCGGCACCACAGAGGACGCCCTTGGCCAGCCCGTTGTCCACGCCTCGACCGACGATGACCGCCGGGTGGGTCCGCGCCCTGCTCCTGGCCACCGCGGGCGCGCTCGGCCTGGGGATGCTCGCCGGCACCGCACAGGTCGCCGCGCTCACCCTCGAGACGGTGCTGGAGGTGCTCGTCGGCTGGTCGTTCGTCGCCTGCGGCACCTTCATGTGGGCTCGCCGCCCCGGCAACCGTCTCGGGCCGCTGATGGCGCTCGTCGGGCTGCTCTGGCTGCTCGGGCGGACGATGACCCTGGTCTCGTACCCCGTCGTCTACACCGCGGGCCTGTGGCTGACCGACCTCTGGGCGCCCGCGTTCGCCCTGTTCCTGCTGTCGTTTCCGACCGGTCGCCTGGCCTCGCGGGCAGACCGCGCGATCGTGGGCATCTTCCTGTTCGTCACCGTTCCGCTCGAGTTCCTGTGGCTGCTGTTCCTGGTGCTCGAAAGCGGTCTGAACGCGCTGGGGATCGCGCCCAACGAGAGCGCCGCCCACACGATCGACACGGTCCAGCGGGTCCTGATCTCGGTCGGGGCCGTGCTGCTCGTGGTCGCGCTCGGCCGGCGCTGGCTCCGATCCAGTGGTCCGGTTCGCCGCCAGCTGTGGCCCGTCCTCGTGGGCGGGATCGCGATCCTGCTGCAGTCCGCGTCGTGGATCCTGTTCTCGTCCGGGGAATCCCATGCGCTCCTGGACGACCTGGTGTTCGTCGCCCAGATCGCGATCCCGATCGCCGTCCTGACCGTGATCCTGCAGGCGCGCATGGCCCGGGGCGCGGTCGCGGACCTCGTCGTCGAGCTCGGGCGAACGGCGACGCCGGCCCGCCTTCGCGATGCCCTCGCCAGCGCGCTCGGTGATCCGACGCTGCAGGTGGCCCACTGGTCGCCCACCCGGGCACGGTTCGTCGATGCGGCCGGCGAGCCCATGGAGCTGCCCGACGAGGGGACGGGCCAGGCGGTCACGATGCTCGAGCGGAACGGCGTCCGTGAGGCCGCGATCATCCACGACGCGATCCTCCTCGAGGAGCCGGGGCTCATCAGCTCGGTGGCCGGCGCGCTGTGGCTGGCCGTCGAGAACGATCGACTGGCGGCGGAGGTCGAAGCGCAGCTCCAGGAGGTTCGCGCGTCGCGCACACGCATCGTCGAAGCGGGCGACCTCGAGCGTCGACGCGTGGAGCGAGACCTCCACGATGGCGCCCAGCAACGGCTCGTCTCCCTGAGCCTCGAGCTGCAGGTCGCGCGACGCGCGCTGGGTGATGGCGGGGACCCCGCCGTCCGGCGAAGCCTGGATCGCGCGGCGGAGGAGGCGTCGTCCGCGCTGGCCGAGCTGCGTGACCTGGCGCTCGGCATCCATCCGCTGATCCTCACGGAGAGCGGCCTCGGGGAGGCCGTCGAGTCCCTGGCGGACCGGGCATCGGTCGACGTGGCGGTGGACGTGGGCCCGGAGCGCTACGCGCCGGCGGTAGAGGCGGCCGCGTACTTCGTGATCTCCGAGGCCCTGGCCAACGTCACGAAGTACGCCAGGGCCACCAGGGCAGCCGTGCGGGTCCGGGCACTCGATGATCACCTGGACATCGAGGTGGAGGACGACGGGATCGGTGGCGCGGACCCTCGTTCCGGGAGCGGGCTGCGTGGTCTCGCCGATCGCCTCGCCGCGCTCGACGGGACGATCACGGTCGTCAGCCCGGTCGGTGGCGGAACGCGGATCTCGGCCCGGATCCCCATCGTCCAGGCCATGGCGACCCCCGTGTGAGCCCTGTATGCGGCGGCCCACGCATTTGGCACGATGGGCCGCATGACCACGATCCTGATCGTCGATGACGACCGGCGCTTCCGCACGCAGGCACGCGACCTCCTGGAAGCGGACGGGTTCATCGTGATCGGCCAGGCGGTCGACGGTGCGTCCGGCCTCGAGGCCGCCCGGTCCCTCAGACCAGACCTCGTGCTGCTGGACATCGGCCTGCCGGACGTCGATGGATTCGAGGTGGCGCGCAGCCTCGCGGTCGACGGACCGCCGCCGTTGGTGGTGCTGACCTCGAGCCGGGACGCGCGGGCGTACGGGCGGCGCCTGACGAACGGGCACGCCCTGGGCTTCCTTCCCAAGGAGCAGGTCTCCGGAGCCGCGATCCGGGCATTGGTCGACCGAGGATGACCCTCCGCCTCGTCCTCGCCGACGATTCGATGCTCGTGCGCGAAGGGGTCGCGCGTCTCCTGGTCGACGCAGGCTTCGAGGTGGTCGCGCAGGTCGGCGACGCGGATGGCCTGCTCCGGGCGACCCGGGAGCACCGTCCCGACGTGGCGATCGTCGACATCCGGATGCCACCGACCCACACCGACGAAGGGCTGCGCGCCGCAGAGGCGATCCGCGCCGAGCACGGGACAGCGGTCGGCATCCTCGTCCTGTCGCAGCACGTGGAGCCCTCGTTTGCGCTGCGCCTGGTGAGCGACGGCGCTGGCGGGGTCGGCTATCTGCTCAAGGACAGGGTCACGGATCTCGACGACTTCGCCGACGCGATCCGACGGATCGCGAGGGGCGGCTCGGTGATCGATCCGGCCGTGGTCGCGGTGCTCGTCGGACGACGGGCCCGCGTGCCGCTCGACGACCTCACCCAGCGCGAGCGTGAGGTCCTCGCACTGATGGCGGAGGGTCGCTCGAACCAGGCGATCGGCGACCGCCTCGGGATGGCCCGCAAGACCGTCGAGGCCCACATCGCGAACATCTTCTCGAAGCTGGAGCTCCAGCCCGCATCGGACGACCACCGGCGGGTCCTCGCGGTGCTCGCGCACCTGCGCGGGCCCTGTTGACGGCTTCGCGATGCTCGGCCGAACGCCGACTCCCGGGCGGCGCGATCTTCACCCCGATTCACGGATGGCGGCACTCATAGTGCGTGAAGCGTCCCACCGAGGGCCGCGAACTGGGAGCCGGATTCATGAACCTCGCCCTCATCGAGGCGGCGCGGTCCGGGGACGAGGAGGCGTTCGCCTCCATCGCCCGCAGCTCGGCTGACCGGCTGTTCGCCGTCGCGCATCGGATCCTGCGGGACGTCGGGCGCGCCGAGGACGCGGTCCAGCAGACGCTCGTCACGGCCTGGCGGGAGCTGCCGACGCTGCGCGACATCGAGCGCTTCGAGGCATGGCTCCACCGGATCCTCGTCCATGCCTGCTATGCCGAGGCGAAGCGCGCCTCGAGGTGGACCGCCAATGTCGTGGCGCTGCCCGTCGACGGGCCGGCAACCGGGGACACCACCCGGGACGTCGACACGCGCGACGCGCTCGATCGCGGGTTCCGCCGGCTGCCGCCGGAGCAGCGCGCGGCGTTCGTGCTCCACCACTACCTCGGCTGGTCGGTCGCCGAGATCGCCGAGAGCCTCGGCGTTCCCCCGGAGACGGTCAGGTCGAGGCTTCGCTACGCAACATCCACCCTCCGGGCGGCCCTCGAAGCCGATGCCCGGACGATCGGATTCACCTCCCTGGAGCGGATGGCATGAACGACCACGAGTTCAACCTGGAGGCCCGTGCCTGGCTCGACGACGGTCCCACGCGGCTGTCCGACCAGGCCCTGTCGTCCGCCCTCGAGGAGATCCACGCAACCCGCCAGCGGCATGTCCTCTGGCCGAAGGCGAGGGCCCCCCGCGTGACCCGCTTCGCCGCCCTGGGCGCTGTCGCCGCGCTCGTCGTGGCGGTGGGCCTCCTGGCCGTCAGCGTCGCTCCGCGCCAGCCGGATGGAACGAGCATCGGTGGTCCGTCGACCCCGAGCCCCAGCCCGGACCCCACGCCCAGCCCGTCGCCTTCCACTGCTCCGGCCCGGGTGCTCGACTTCCCGGCCCTGACGCAGACCTTCGTGTCGCCGCGGAACGGATTCTCGGTGGGGCATCCCGAGGGGGCCGCGCTCACGCCCGCGACACAGCTCTGGGGATTTGGGCAGGACTTCGACATCGTGGACACCGGCCGGTCCGCCGTGTTCAAGGGCTCGTCGATGAAGGTCTGGGAGGGTGACGGGTCCGACGAGTGGATCGACACGACCATCCAGGACTACGGCGCGTGTGGCATTCCCCGCGCCCAGCAGGCGGAGATCACCATCGACGGGCAGCCGGGCAGGATCGCCGCGTGCCCCAACCAGGTCGAGGCGACCGTGCTCACCGGCGGGCGGCTCTACTTCTTCACCCTCTCGCACGAGCGCGACGACGCCAGGGCGATCTTCGACGCCTTCGCCGCAACCATCGACCTGACCCCGGAGACCGCGGTCAACTACCCGAGCCTGACCAGCACCTTCGTGTCGCCCGTCAACGGGTTCTCCTTCGGATACCTCGACCGGGGCGGGCTCCAGCCGGCGACGGTGCGATGGGATCCCGCGAGCGAGACGCCCGTCAGCGGGACGGATGGATCCGTCGCGCAGCCGTCCGATCGCGGGTTCGATCTCGTGGAAACCGGCCTCGGTGCGTTCTTCAAGGCCGCATCGGTGGACATCCCGGCGGGAGTTGCGATCGACGACTGGATCGACGCGACGCTGGCCAGCCGGGCCTCCACCCCCACCTGCATGGTGCCTCGCAGCCAGCAGGCGGAGATCGTCGTCGATGGCCAGCCGGGCAGGATCTCGGAGGGTTGTGCCCACCAGTTCATCGCGACCGTCGTCGTGGACGGGCGGCTCGACGTCTTCATCCTCCTCTACGGGGACGAGGACGGCGACGGCCGGGCGTACTTCGACAGCTGGCTCGCCACGATCCGGCTCCATCCGGAGGATGCGGCGCAGCCCTCGGGCACGCCGTCGCCCTGATCGATCCACCCACGCGCGGCGGCGGGCGTTCCTGGGCCGGTGGTCCGCCCTTCACGCGCCCATGGCGGCCCGCGACCACATGACAGGCAATCATGACGCGGCCGCCCGGGTCCCTCACCTTGGCCGTGAGGGTCCGGGCGACTCGCCGTCGGGGTGCGCCCGGACGTGAGCGCCCTTCGTGAATCGCAGGTGGGCACTGAAGTCGAAGCAAGGACATGCCTCGGCGAGGTCGCGGTCATGGGCTCGCTCGACGCCTGTCGGCCGGCTGAACTGAGTGTCGTCGATGACAAATGAGCAGCCCGCAGCGCCGGCGGAGCCGGATGACGGGTCTTCATGACACGGCCCGGTGCCATGGAGACACTTCCGGTCCACCCAGGGGGTTGAACGAGCAGGAGTTGCCACGATGTGCCTGAACTGCGGCTGCATGCGAGCGCATGACGACATGGGCAAGCCGGACATCAACATCACGTATGAGGACGTCAAGCGCGCGGCGGCAGCCAACGACATGACGGTCGAGGCCACGCTGGCGATGATCACCAAGACCGCCGAGCACGATCGGCGCGACCATCCCGGCGAGTACGCCGCCACCCCGCCGGTCGCCAGCTAGGCGAAGCCCTGCGCCGCGTGCGACGTCGACCCGCGCACGTCCTCTCCCGATCGGAGTCTCCAGTGACGAACCAGCCTGGCGGCCCGCAGCCCGATGCCGACACCCCGCTCCCGTCCGCGGTCGTCGCCTGGATCACCGGAGACGATGCGTCCATCGACGTCCGCCTGGCGGCAGAGGACCATGCCCGCGCGCACGGGTGCGCGCTCATCCTCTACGTCGCCGATGCTCCATCCTGGTGGTCGGAACCGATGCCGAACCAGTGGGGCTCGGAGGGAGAGGGCGATCGATTCGGCTCTCGACTCGGCCCGGAGGATCTCGAGCTCCTGGGCCGGTCGGACGTTCGGGCACAGGTCATCGCTGGCCGCGATTCGCGCGTGTCATCCTTCGCCTGGCTTCCCAAGACGCACGGAGTAGAGGCGCTGGCGCGGTACGCGAGCGGGCAGGTCGCGCACGTTGTGTTCGTCCCGGACGACCTTGACGGTATCGACGCCTTGAGCTCCCCTGTGGCCGGCGGGACCGCGACCGAGGAGCTCGGACGTCGTGCGATCGAGGTGCGCGCCGTCGAATCGAAGACCAAGCCGGCCGACCGCGGCGCCTGAACGGGCAGTCCGCCGGTCAATCCGCGCCCGCCGCGGCTCGCGCGAGCGAACGGCTACTTCTTCAGCAGGTCGGCGGTCGCCTCCCGCTCGAGCGTGGCGAGGCGGGTGTAGTAGTCGGGGAACTCCGTGAGGTGGGCGAGCGCGATCTTCCCGGTGACGATCGGATCGTTCCCGCTGACGTCCGTCCCTGGGTCTCGGGGCCCGTGCTCGAGCTCGACGCCGAGCCCCATCCGGAACTGCTCGAGATCGAACCCGAGTGCGCCGAAATCGATCCCGAGCTCGGTCGCGATCGCGCGTGCCTGGTCCCTCGTGAAGTACTGCTTCTTGGACAGCTCTGCAGTTCCCATTGCCATCTCCTCGCGTTCAACGGGCCCGGTGCGGCCGGACGTTGATGCACGGACCGCGTCGGCGCGAACGCCAAGGTCCTCCGCATGGAACGCGGTACCAGCGTGCAGGCCCGTGCCCACGCTGTCATGACGCCCTGTCACCGTCCCCGTTGTCGACACCCAGCGCACGTGCGGTGTGGGGGCCATCCGGTTCCGCCCTCACGCCTGGCCTTCGATCGCCCGCTTCAGGTTGTCCAGGAGGTAGCGGTTTCGGCCGGCGTTCGCGCGCATGAACAGCGGAACCAGCGGTCTGATGACCGCGACGGGATTGATGTCGCCACCGCGGAATACCCGCGTTCCCCCGGCCACGGGCTCGAACCGGAAGGTCAGGGCGTACGCCCTCCCCAGGACCCGTGCGCCGATTCCCCGCGGCGGTCCGACGGACTCGACATGGCCGCGCAGCGCCCGGCCGGGGACGAACTCGGACAGCGTGACCACCAGCGGCTGGACGTTCGACGGGTCAGGCGGCGTGTCCAGCGTGTGCCGGTGGGAGTCATACAGCACCTCGAACCGGCTGCCGAGCCGATGGGACCCGCTGACACGCGACGGACCTCGAGCACGGTCGTGTGCCACCTGACGTCGTTCTCGACGTCCGAGACGAAGGCGAACACCTCGTCGACGTCCCACGCGATGTCGATCCACTGCTCCGCGATGCGCACGCTTCGGCCTCCTGTCCTCTCCTTCCGTCCGCGGTTCTGCCGGGCGGGTTCCGAGTGGCACGCGCACAGGAGTGCTTCGAGCGTGCGGGAGCTGAGCGTACCCGCGTGGGGCCGATGCCATCGTGACCGGAGCGGGTTCGTAACGCCTAGGGGCCGGCGCACAGGAGGCTGTCGGCCAGCGCCGGGAGTCGCGGGTCCTCGCCGCTCCGCAGGTTCAGGGCGATGACGACGCCGTCGCCGCCGTCCGGGGCGACCACCGCGATCGAGGCGGTCCCGTTGACCCCGCCCTCGTGGCCGTAGAACGTGCCGCACGACAGGGCGTACGTGGCGAGGCCGAGGCCGTACGTGCCGAGCGACGTCGACGTCTGTGCCCGCATCTGGGCGACGAGCTCGGCCGGCAGCAGACGTTCACCCACGATGGCCTGCATGGTCGTGAGCAGCTCGTCGGCCGTCGAGATCACCCCGCCGTTGCCGCCGTTGCCGAACCAGGTCAGGTCGTCGGTGAGGTCCACGAGCGAATCGTCGGTGATGCTCGTGCCATAGCCGCGGAGCTCGGGCGACGCCGTGTCGGGTGGCGCGATCGTCGTCCGCGCGAGGCCCAGCGGCTCGGCGATCCGCTGGCGCAGCAGGTCCGCGAGCGGCGCGCCGGTGGCCTTCTCCAGCACCATCGCCGCGAGCTGGTAGTTGGTGTTGCTGGAGTGGTAGCCGACGCCGGGAGCGAAGTAGCGGTCGTGCGTCTCGGACAGCGCCACGATGAGGCGGTCGGACGCGATGACGGGCCTGCCGGCGAGGGCCCTCGCGAGATCTGCGCGCGCTTCCGCCCGGAGATCGGGATCGGTCAGCGCGGCGATGTCGCCCTCGAGCTGGTCCTGGGTCGCGACGCCGTTGCTCTCGTCGTAGACGCCGCTCGTGTGGGCCAGGAGCTGGCGGACGGTGACCGGTGGCTCGGCCCTGAGGACCCCGGGCAGGAGGTCGCCCACGACGTCCTCCAGGGCGACCTCGCCACGGTCGACAGCGTCGAGGACGAGCGCGGCGACGATCGGCTTGGTGATGCTCGCGATCCTGAAGCGCGTCGCCGCCGTGATCGGCGTGCCGTCGACGCCCGCGCTCCCGGAGGCGGCGAAGGTCCGCACCCCGCCACGTTCGAGCACGGCCAGGGCACCGGGCGCGCCGTAGCCTCGGCGGGCAGCGTCGAGGACGGCCTGCACGTCCGGCGTTGCGGCCGCGGTCGCGCTCGGGCCCGGCGACGGGGCCACCGAGCTTGGCGCTGGGGCGCCGCCCACGGTCGGCGGCAGCGCCGTTGACGAGCCGCCGGCGCAGCCGGCGAGCGACAGGAGCACCCCTGCGACGAGCGCGGTCCGCAAGCAGGCAGGGTGCATCGGCGGGAGGGTAGTGGCGCGACCGGTGGCCCGGTAGGCCCAACGATCCCGCGCTTCCGAGCCATCCTGCCCGTGGTAGTCCGGGCTGGTGGCGCCGCCGGACCCTCAGCCGCGCCCGTCGTCCGTCCGCAGCGTCCGGGCTGAACCGCCGACGAGGGCGGCCATGGCAAGCACCGACGCGGCGAGCATCATCCAGTCGCGCGCCGTGTGCGGCTCGAACAGGTCATGGAACACGAGCAGGTCGGCGAGCAGGAGCAGGACCACCGCCGCCGCGAGCGACACCATCGACCACCTCATCGTTGCAGCCTCCATGCTGCCGCCATCCAGTTCACCCAGGTTGGCGCGACCCTCAGCCGGCAGCCTTCCGCACCAGGCCCGCGATCCGCTTCTCGCCCGCCGGGGTCAGGCTCGTGACGGCGAACGCGACTGGCCACATCTCCTCGTCGTCGAGTCGGGCGTCGGGCTGGAAGCCGAAGGTCGAGTAGCGCACCTTGAACTTCGACTTCGCCTGGAAGAAGCAGATCACCTTGCCGTCCTTCGCATATGCCGGCATCCCGTAGAACGTCCGGGGCACGAGGTGCGGCGCGGTCGCGATGACCAGCTCGTGGATGCGCGTCGCGATGGCCTGGTCGTCCGCGTCCATCTCGGCGATCTTTGCGCGAATGTCGGCCTCGCCGGCGGCGCGCGCCTCCTCCGGGCTCAGCTTGGCCGCCTTCCTGCGCTCCCGGATCGTCTCCTGCATCGCCGCGCGCTCTTCGGCGCTCAGGACGTTGCCCGATGCCTTCGCCCGGCCCGTCCGCTTGGTGGATGCCTTCGTGTCCGCCACGTGCGTCCCTCCTCCACTCGACGCGCCGCCTGGGGGCGTGAGCGTGTCAGCGATCCCAATTCTCGCGGCAACCCGGGCCACGTCGCCCGTCGCCGTAGCCCGAGTATCTCGCCGCTCGCGATTCGCCGCTCCCGGCCGGGACGGTCGCGCTGGGCTAGGCTCTGTGTCCCAGGCACGCCGTGCCGGTGGCGAGGGAGACAGGGTTGGTCACTGACCGCAGCGCCGGGCCCAGGCTGCCCTCCGTCCAGCTGTACACGGTCCGCGAGGCGCTGGCCGCGGACATCCCGGGCACCCTGGCGCGGTTGGCGGCGATCGGGTTCCGGAATGTCGAGCCGTACGATCTCGTCGCCTACGGGCGGCCGCTCGCGGCGGCGCTCGGGGCCGCCGGGCTCGCGGCGCCGACCGCCCACCAGGGGATCCTGGGCCGCGACCTCGCGCCGATCCTGGACGCGTCCGCGGCCGCCGGCGTCGGCACGGTCATCGATCCCTACGCCGCCCCCGAGCGGTTCGCGACGATCGACGCGGTCGCGGCAGTTGCCGATGCGCTCAACGAGGCGGCCGCGCGCGCGGCGTCGAGCGGCGTCCGGGTCGGCTATCACAACCACGCGCACGAGCTGGCGGTCGAGCTCGACGGGGTGACCGCGCTGGAACGCCTCGCCGAGCGTCTCGACCCGGCGGTCGTGCTCGAGGTCGACACGTACTGGGCGGCCGTGGGCGGGGCGGACCCGGTCGCCCTGCTCGAGCGGCTCGGCGGTCGGGTGGTCGCCCTCCACCTCAAGGACGGCCCGTTCACGGACGAGCCCAGGGACCAGGTGGCCCTCGGGCAGGGGCGGCTCCCGCTTGCCGGCATCCTCGCCGCGGCACCCGGCGCCATCCGCGTCCTCGAGCTCGACGACACCCGCGGCGACCGGTTCGACGCCCTCGCCGCGGGCCTCGCCCACCTGGCGCAGGTGGACGCGTGACGGGCTCCGGCCGGGTCGGCGTCGGGCTCGTCGGCGCCGGGAACATCAGCACGGAGTACCTCCGCAACCTGACCGCGTTCCCGGACCTCGACGTCCGGTTCGTCGCCGATCTCGACGTGGCCCGCGCGCGGGCACAGGCGACCGCCTTCGGGGTCCAGCGCGCCGGCAGCCCTGCGGAGCTGCTCCGGGACGAGACGGTGGAGCTCGTCGTCAACCTCACGGTGCCCGCTGCCCACGCGGAGGTGGACCTGTCCGCGCTGGAGGCCGGACGTCACGTGTGGAGCGAGAAGCCGATCGCGCTCGACCGAGCCGCCGGTCGACGGATCCTGGGCGCCGCCGACGCGGCCGGACGGCGGATCGCCGGGGCACCGGACACGTTCCTGGGAACCGGCCTGCAGGCGGCGCGGCGATACCTCGAGTCCGGTGCGATCGGGCCGGCGCGCACGGCACTGACGCTGCTCCAGTCGCCGGGCCCGGAGTCATGGCACCCCAACCCCGCGTTCCTGTTCGACGTCGGCGCGGGTCCCCTGTTCGATGTCGGGCCGTACTACCTCACGGGGCTCGTGACGCTCCTCGGGCCCGTCGCGCGGGTGAGCGCGACCGCCGGTCGAGCCCGGGACAGCCGGGTGATCGGGTCCGGCCCGCTCGCCGGCGACTCGTTTCCGGTCCGCGTCGCGACACACGTCGCCGCCCTGTACGAGTTCGCCGGCGGCGCGACCGCGACGAGCATCTTCAGCTTCGACTCGGCGCTCCCGCGGACGCAGTTCGAGGTGACGGCGACCGACGGCGTCCTCGTCGTGCCGGACCCCAACAGGTTCGGGGGCGACCTGGTGGCGCACGATGCCGCGGGCAGGCGGACGATCACCGTCCCGGAGCCACGGTACGGGCGCGGTGTCGGGGTCCTGGAGCTCGCCCGGGCGATCCGTGCCGGCCGGCCCGAGCGCGCCTCCGGCGCACTCGCGTTCCACGTCCTGGACGTGATGGTCTCGACGCTCGAGGCTGCCGCGGGCGGGACCCCGGTCCAGGTCACGAGCACCGTCGACGTCGCGCCGCCGCTCCCCGACGACTGGGATCCGTTCGCCCGCACGCTCTGACACCGACGAGGGGCGCGGGCGCGGCTCGGGCAGTCAGAGGGTCAGCACGACCTTGCCGTGGGCCTGCCCGGTCTCGACGTAGCGGACGGCGGCGGCGGCGTCCTCGAGCGCGAACGTCCGGTCGATGACCGGACGCAGCATCCCGTCGGTCGCGAACCCGGCCAGGGTGGCCAGCGTGTCGTGGCCGTGGCGTGCGACGAACGAGACGACCCGGCGGTGCGCGAGCCGTGCGTGGATCGGCGCGGTCAGCGCCGGGATCATCGGCTCGATGACCCGACCGGCCGGCGCCCCGGTGAGGACGAGCGTCCCGGCAGGGGCGAGGGCGTGGAGCGTCGCCCGGATGCCGCGCTCCGCGGAGACGTCCACGATCACGTCGTACGGGCGCTCGGGTCGGGTCCAGTCCTCGCGAGTCCGGTCGATCACGCGGTCCGCGCCGAGCGCCGTGACCATGCCCACCGCGGTGGGACCCGTGACCGCGGTCACGTCCGCGCCGAGCGCCTTGCCGAGCTGGACCGCCGCGGACCCGACGCCCCCGCCGGCGCCGACGACCAGGACGCGCTGTCCGGGCTGGACGCCGCCCTGGTCCCGGAGGGCCAGCAGCGCGGTCGTGGAGGCGGTGGGGATCGCGGCGGCTTCCTCGAACGACAGGCAGGCGGGTTTCGCCACCAGGTTCCGCTCGCGCGCCGCGACGTAGTCCGCGAACCCGCCGTTGCGCGCGCCGAAGACCTCGTCACCGGGGCGGAACGCCGTGACGGTGGCCCCCACGTGCTCCACCACGCCGGCAACGTCCACCCCGGCGACCGGGTGGGACGGGCGCCGGAAGCCGAAGCCAGGCAGGAGCCGCGCGACGTACGGGGTGCCGCGGATCATGTGCCAGTCGTAGGCGTTCACGCCCGCGGCGCGCACCCGCACCAGGATCCCGTCGTCACCGATCCCCGGGACCGGGGCGTCCCTGACGGTCAGCCGCTCCGGCGGCCCGAACCGCTCCTGCATCACTGCGCGCATGCGCCGGCTCCTCGAATTCTTACAGCGTAAGATCGCGCCGAACCCTAGGCCTTACAGTGTAAGATGTCAAGCCTGATGGCCGATCCCGTCGACGACCCATCCGCCGCCCAGCGCACGCCGCTGTCGCGGGACCGCGTCCTCGCCGCGGCCATCGCCATCGCCGACGAGGAGGGCATCGACGCCCTCACGATGCGCCGGCTGGCGCGCTCGCTCGGCGTGGAGGCGATGTCCATCTACTACCACGCCGCCAACAAGGACGCGATCCTCGACGGGATCCTCGGGCTCGTGGTCGCGGAGATCGAGCTGGCGGACCTGCGGCTCGGCTGGAAGGCGGCGATCCGCGCGAGCGCCGTCTCGATGCACGCGGTGCTCCGCCGCCACCCGTGGGCGAGCGCGCTCCTGATGTCCCCGCTCCGGGTGAGCGCGGGCCGGATCGCGCAGATGGAGGGCCTCCTGGCGGCGCTCGCCGACGGGGGGTTCTCGGGCGGCCTCGCTGACCGCGCCTACCACGCGCTCGACGCGCACATCCTCGGGTGCGCCATGTGGGAGGCAGGCTACGAGGCAGGCTTCCGGGCCGCGCCGCCCGACTTCGCGGCAACCTTCTCGCGGAACCTCGACGCCGGGCGGTATCCCCGGCTCGTCGGGCACATCGCGTACCACCTGGAACCCCCGGACGACGGTCCGAGCGCCTTCGAGTTCGGGCTCGACCTCCTGCTCGACGGGCTCGAGCAGGCAGCCCGTCCAGGCTGACGTCGGGCGTCAGCCCGCCCGGCGCCGCCGGGCGTGGACGGCGTCATGCACCTCGGCCGTGGTCCGCTCGTCACGGAGCCCGCCCGGGTTGCGGCGCGACGGGCGGCGCGCGGGCGCGGTCGGCGTCAGGTCGAGCGCCGTCGAGGCGATGCGGTGCGGGTGCTCGTGCTCGTGGTCGTGGTCGTGAACGAAGGCCGGCGTGCCGAACACGTAGTGCGTCGTCTCGGGCAGCCACTCCACCCCCGCGCCGAAGACGTCCGCGAACACCTGGACGAGCTCCGGGTCGAACTGGACGCCTGCCTGCCGGCGCAGCTCGGCGATCGCCTCGTCGTGCGTGATCGCGGCCCGATACGGTCGTCCGCTGACCATCGCCTCGTACGCATCGACGATCGAGACGATCCGTGCGCCGACGGGGATCTCGGAACCGGCCAGGCCGTGCGGGTAGCCCCGGCCGTCGTACCACTCGTGGTGATGGAGGACGATCGTGGCCGCGTCGCGCAGCGCGCCGGCCTGCTCGAGCACCACCTGGCCGATCTTCGGATGCTCCGTGACGACCCGCCACTCGGACTCGGCGAGGTCGCCCGGCTTCGCGAGGATCTCCTCGGGGATGGCGAGCTTGCCCAGGTCGTGGAGCAGGCTGGCGGTGCGGATCCGCTCGAGCTCGCCCTCCGGCAGGTCGATCGCCCGTGCGAGCGCGACCGACGCATCGGCGATCATCGTCGACGGGCGTCCCGCCCACTCCGGCCGACCCGCGAGCGTCGCGATGAGCGCGTCCTGCGCCGCCTGCATCGCGGCCTTGCCCACGTCGACGGCGCGTGACCGGGCCTCCGCGGTGATGGGTGCGCGGCGGACCGTGCCCTCGTCGCCGGTCTCCCGGAACACGTAGACCTGGTTGCGCCCCAGTGCCTTCGCCGAGTAGAGCGCCGCGTCCGCGTCGCGGACGAGGGCGTCGAGCCGGAGCACGTCGCCGAGCCCCCCGGCGACCCCCGCGCTGAGCGTCACCGACACGACCTCGCCGTCGGGCAGGCGGATCTCGCTGCCGCCGACGATCCTGCGGAGCTTCTCCGCGAGCGAGGCGGCGGCGTCCGGGTCCGTCTCTGGCAGGACGATGAGGAACTCCTCGCCGCCGTATCGCCCCGCGAGGTCGACGGCGCGCACGTTCTCGGCCAGGAGCGTCGCGACGGTGCGCAGGATCAGGTCGCCGGCGACGTGCCCGTGCGAGTCGTTGCAGCGCTTGAAGTGGTCGAGGTCGACGAGGATGAGGGAGAGCGGCCGCCGGTATCGGGCGGCCCGCGCGAGCTCCTCCTCCACGCGGGTGAGGACGGTCTGGCGGTTGGCGATCCCGGTCAGCGGGTCGACCGTCGCCTGCACCCACGTCTGTGCCACCCGGTCGGCGAGCTCCTCGAACGCGGCGCGGAGGCGCCGGTCGCTGATGCGCGCTGCCTCCGCCGCCAGCACGGGGTTGTCGGCATCGGCCCGGGCGAGACGCTCGGCGATCCGCGCGATGCGGCGGTTCTGCAGGCCGACGACGAACGCGGCGAAGCCCGCAGCGCCGATCAGCGCTCCGATGAGCGCGATCGCGAGCGTCAGGGTGTAGGCGGCGGTCGCGGTATCCAATCGGCCTCGCGGTGGTTCGCGGTGCGGTCCCCGTGCCCCACCTGCACGGAACAGGCTACGGAGGGGGCAGCCCGCCGCCCATGGGGCGATGGTCCCAAGGGTTCGGGGGTCCGGACGCTCGGTTCCGGCCTGCACCGGGTGGGTACGCGCCGCGTCATGGCCCGGAAGTACCATGCGCGCCCGGTCAGCCAGGCAGCACGAGTCCCCTGGCCAGCTCGCGACCGGCGGCGGCCGGGTCGCACAGCCGCCACGCCCAGGCCGTGCCGTCCCCGGACGGCAGCGGCCACGCGGTCCCGTCGAGGACGGCGGCCGGCGCGGCTGCCTGGACGTACTCGAGCCGGACCCGGCGGGGCACCGCCGCCATGGCCGCCCGGGCCTCGTCGCCGGCGCCGATCAGCGCTTCCTCGAGGTAGTCGAGGTATGCCGCGTTGTTGACGTGACCCATCGGGTCGATGTCCTGCGGGCGGACCCGCGTCACGTGGGGGGCCGCCCCGGGCGGCGTCGGCGGCAGCGGCACCCGGCCCGGCTCGAACGGCCCCGGTGCCACCGCGAACGCCGCCGGAAACTCGGGCGGCACCCGGCCGGGCATGCCGCGGTGGTCGGTCATCACCCAGTCGGTGTGGCCCCACAGGGCGAGCGTCCCGTCCTCCAGGCGGGCGTCCGTCCGCCGACGCGCCCACACCTTGCGAAAGCCGGTGATCGTCGTGGTGATGGACAGGGTGTCGCCCAGCGAGACCCGCGCCTCGATCCCGAGCTCAGCGGCGCGCACGACCCACGCCAGCCCGCGATCCGCGTACCAGGCCCGGTCGAAGCCCAGCCGCTCGCTGTGGATCCAGGCGACGTCCTGGGCGTAGCGAAGCAGCGCGCTCGTCCGGACGACGCCGTCCGCGCCGCACTCGTCGAAGCGGATCCGGTACGGGACGGTGACGCCGGCGACGATCTCCGGCGGCAGCGTCACGTGGGCTTCCTGCCGGCCAGCCGGTCCAGGCCCTCGATCGCGATGAGCTTGATGCCCTCGAGCACCACGGGTCCGCGCTCACGGACCAGGCGCACCTCGCACGAGCGCCGGGCGTCGAAGACCACCAGTCCCACGATGAGGGCCACCTCCTCCTCGGCCGCGCCGCGCCGCGCGTCGTCGAGCTGGTGGATGACATCCGCCTTGATTCCGCGAGCGCCCCACTTGCAGTCCCAGGCCTCGGGCCGCGGCTCGGCCTCCACCGTGACGTCGTAGGGATGGATCTCGGCCGGACGCCCGTTGAACAGGATCCGCCGCTCACGCCGGACGGGCCCGGTCCGGGCGCCGAGCAGGCGCTCCGTGAGCGCCTCCACGATCGCGCCGCGGAACTGCGAGCGGGTCTGCTCTCCGCGGTCGGCGATCTCGAGCGAGGCGGCGAGGATCGACTCGGAGCGGTCGCGGACGGGATCGCCGGGCGCGGGCGCCCCGGCGCCGAACAGCGTCGGGAACATCGTCCGCCACGTGGCGGGGTCGGTGGACTCGCCGTTCATCACGGCTCTCGCGAGGACGCGCTGGGTCGTGGCGGCGCCGGCGAGCAGGTCCGCGGCCCGCGAGACGAGTGGGTCCGCCTGGATGTGGGCATAGACGATCGCGCGGCCGTCCGGCTTCGCATCGGCGAAGTGCATCAGGCGGGCTCCCCGATGGCGGCGAGCGCGATCTGCGGGAGCGTCGACAGCCAGTCGATGGCGCGATGCGGGTCGGTCACGAGCGCCGCCTCCGCGACGAGCGCCTCCATCGCCTCGGCCGCGCCCGGGGGCGCCGGCTCCGATCCCCTCGCGGCGTCTACCTGGGCCAGCCTGCCGCGCCACACGGTCCCGAGGTCGGTGACGTACTGCCACTCGTCCTCGATCGCCTCCGCCGTGGCGGCGAGCGCGGTGAAGCCGTCGAGCGCCCGGGCGATGCAGTCGGTGACGGTGGCGGCCATGCCCGCAGCGTAGCCCAGCGGGGCGGGGTGCCGTCAGCCCGCGTGGATCAGTAGGTCTCGGAGGCGGAGAGGGCGTGGGCCCGTTCGTCGGTTCGCCGCGTCATGGCCAGACGGACGTGGCCCTCGCGGTCGAGCCGCTGGAGGCTCCGCCGGCCGGCCTCGTCCCATCGGGTGGAGTACGTCCGCAGGGCCTTGCGCCGGAGCTCCCACGCGTAGGCACGCTCGCCCGCACGCTCGAGCCGCGCCACCGTCTCCAGCACGGCGCGGTACAGCGTCGGCAGCTCCTCGGCCGGGGTCTGCTCATCCATGCCCGCAGCGTGCCCGGACGCACCGCCCCGGTGCATGACCGGGTCGTCCCGTTTCGCCTGGCCGACAGTCCGGTGCGCCCCGGCACCACGCGCGGCGGGCCGCTCAGTCGCCCCGGTGCGCGGCGCTCTCGATCCGGAACCCGCTCCCGATGCCGCGGGCGGGCTCCCATCGGACGAGCACCCGGTCCACGAACCCGGCGGGCGGCCCGTCCTCGAGCCGCGCGAGGAGGGAGGTCAGCGCGAACCGCGGGCCCTCCGCGACCACACGGACGGACCCGTCGGCCTCGTTGGCCACGAAGCCGTCCAGGCCGAGATAGGTCGCCTCCCGCAGGGCGAACACGCGGTAGCCCACGCCCTGGACGCGACCGCGGACGGTGGCCTCGACACGGACGCGGTCGTGCGGGCCGCCGGGCCCGGGCCCGTCGCCGCCGGGCTCGCTCGTCACGCCGCGGTCTGGCGCCGTGGCCAGCGGAGGAGCAGCACGTCGAGCACGAGCTCCGGGGCGACGTTCGCGTCGAGCAGCTCCGAGGCGCGGAGCAGCCGCGCGAGCGCGTCCGCGGCCGCGCCCTCGGGGAGCTGGCGCGCGGCGGCATCGAGCTCCTCCATGAGCGCCACGTCCCGGACGGTCCGCGGCGAACCGGCCTGGGCGAGCGCGAGGTCCCGCGCCACGTCCCGCCACGCGTCGAGCAGCACGACGAGGGCGCGCCGCCGCTCCGCCGCGGATGCCTTCGCGACCGGCTCGTCCGCCGGCGCATCGCCATCGGCAGGCGCGGCCTCTCCCGCGGAGCTGGTCGCACCTGCCTTGGCTCGTCCTCGGCCCCGTCCGCGCGGCTCGGCGGCGCCCGGCACGGCCGGCGCGAGGAGCGCGGCGAGGGACGCCGCTCGGGCGAGCAGCTCCTTCGCGGCGAGCAGCCGGTCTGATGCGCCGGCGGCGAGGAGGTCGATCAGCGTCCGGCTGAGCTCGTTCCGGATGGCCTCCGCCTCCGGCGCGCCGGCGTACGCGACCGCGAGGCCCGACCGACCGCCCGCGAGCCGGGCCAGGCGCGCCGCGGTGGGTGCGTCGGCGAGGTCCCGCCCCGCGAGCAGCGTCTCGATGTCGCGGACGCTGACCGTCCCGAGGCGGATCCGTGCGCAGCGCGACCGCACGGTGGGCAGCAGCCGCTCCTCGTCGTCGGCGACGAGGATGAGCGTGGTCCCAGAGGGCGGCTCCTCGAGCGTCTTGAGCAGGGCGGACTGCGCGTCGTCGTTCATGCGGTGGGCGTCACGGACGATCGCGACGCGCGCGACGCCCTCGACGGGCAGCAGCGACAACTCCGTCACGAGGTCCCGGACGCCGCGCTTGCCGTCCTTGCCGCCGATGCCGACCTGCCCGCCCGGTCCCTCGGGCTCGAGGACGTGGAGGTCTGGGTGGTTGCCGTGCGCGACCATCCGACACGACCGGCATTCGCGACACGGGCGTGCGCCGTCGGTCGCGCCCGAGCACAGGAGCCCGGCGGCGAGATCGAGCGCAAGCGAGCGCTTCCCCACCGAGGGCGGTCCCGCGAGCAGTACCGCGTGGGGCGCGTGGGTGGCGAGCATCGCGTGGACGGCACCGACCGCGGCCGGCTGGCCGACGGTCAGGAACCCGTCCACGCGTGATCTCGCGCTGGTGAGGGCGGTCAGCCCTCGGTGGCGTCCGACGCCTTGCGGCGCGTCGTGCGCTTCTTCGGCGCGGCGTCCTCGGCGACGGGCTCCGCGACCGCGGCGTCCGCCACCGGCGCGTCGGCCGTCGCGGTCTTGCGGGTCGTGGTCCGGCGCTTCGGGGCGGCCGTCTCGGCGACGGGCGTCTCCGCGGTCGGCTCGACGGGTGCCTTGGCGCGCGTGGTGCGCTTCCTCGGCGCCGCGGCCTCCGCCGCCGGCTCGGTGACCGGCTCGGCCGGAGCCGATGTCTCCACCGTGGCGGCCCTGGAGCGGGTGCTCGTCCGGCGCTTCGGCGCGGGCGCCTCGTCGGCGACCGCCTCGATCGCGTCCGCGGCGGCCTCGACGGCTGCCTCGGCCGGCTTCGCGCGGCTGCTCGTCCGGCGCGTGGGCGCGGCCTTGGCCGGTGCCTCCGCGGCGGGCGACCCTGCCGGCCTGCTCTTGGCGAGCTGCGCCCGGAGGAGCTCCTCGAGCTCCGGCGGGACCTCGCTCCACGGCTCGGCGCTGGACGTCTGCGGCCGCGGCGCGCGGTCGTACCGCTCCGCCGGGCGGTCGTTTCGGCCGCCGCGGGGCGGCTGGCCGCCCTGCCGGTTGCCGCCGCCCTGGCGGTTGCCGCCACCGGCGTTGCCGCCGGTGCTGCTGCCGCCGCGGGTCGACTCGCCGTAGCGGTTGATCCCGGAGCCCGTGCTGCCACGACCACCGCCGTAGCGCTCGCGCTCGATGGCGGCGGCGTAGGCGGCGTTGCGACCGCGTCCACCGGCGCCACCGCGGTTGCCGCCGCGATTGCCCTGGTTCCGGCGCTCCGCGAGCAGGTACTCGGGGATCTCCGGCTCCTCGAGATCCTCCTCGTCCTCCGGGAGGGGCGCCATGCCGCTCGCGGCCGGGCGCGCGGGCGCCCCCAGCTGCTGGTCCCAGACGGACCCGAACGGCGTGGAGCGCGGCGTCCGCGGCGCGGCGAGCGCCTCGAGATCGTCGAACGGCGTGGCGAAGTCGCCCGATGCCGTGCGCGCGGGACGCGGTGCCCGACCGCGGGTCGGCGCCGCGGCGGCTGCCGCGACCTCGACCTCACCCTCGGCTCCGGCCTCGGCCTCGGCCTCCTCGGCATCCGCGGCGATCTCCGCCTCGATGTCCTCGGCGTCCAGGTCGGCCTCGCTCGGGGCGCCCTCCGTGGTCCCCAGCTCGTCCCGACGGCCGCGACCGCGACCGCGGCCACCCCGGCGGCGGCGGCGCCGACGCGCCTCGCCCTCGCCCTCGGTCTCACCGGCCACGGCGCCCTCCGCGAGCTCCTCGAGCTCCTCGGGCTCCTCGACGTCGGAGACGCTGGCGACCGCGCGCGAGAGCTTCTCCCCCGGCAGCGCGACCAGGCCCGCGTTGGCGGTCCCGCCGACGGAGGCCATCGGGACCTCGCTCCGGCCACGGCTCGAGCGCGACGCGACCGGCGCCTCGTCCCGCTCGTACCGGCCACCGCGGCCACGGCCGCGGCCGCGGCCACGCCCGGTGCCCTCGGTCATCTTGTCCGGGACCTCGGTCATCGACAGGTCCTCGTCGTCGTCCTCCGCGACGCGACGGCCGGACCGCGTGGACCCCTTGTCGACCTTGGCGATGTGGGTGATGTCGGTGAACAGGTCCGCCGCGTCGATCAGGTCGGAGCTGGTGTTGCCCCGGAAGCTGACGACCTCGACACGGACGCCCATCTCCTGGACGGCGCGGATGGCGGACGCGAAGTCGCCGTCGCCCGACACGATGACGGCGACGTCGAGGTTGCGCGCGGTCTTCATCAGGTCCACGACGAGCTCGATGTCGAGGTTCGCCTTGACCTTGCCGTCGCCGTACTTGCGGATGTCCTTGCTCACGACCTTGTACTGGTGGCGGGCGAGGACCTGGTGGAAGTTGCGCTGGTTCTCGTTGTCCGGGTCCAGCCCGGTATAGGCATACGCGCGGACGAAATCGCGTCCGGCGGTGGCCGACTTCAGCAGGGTGACGTAATCGATGTCCACGCCGGCCGCCTTGGCCGCGTAGAAGATGTTCGCCACGTCCACGAAGACGGCGACGTTCTTGCCCACTGTGACTCCTATGTGGTTCGTGTCCCGGGCCTTCGACCCGAGGCCGGGGCGCTAGGGGCGGCGGGCTGCTGAGCCGGCCGCCGAGACGGGGCGCCGGAGGGTGACTCCGGCAGAGGCGAACCCGGCGCGCTCGAGGCGCGCGAGGTCCGCGGGATCGGAGGGCACTGACGCCTCGACGGTGGAGCAACCCTTGTTGCTCGCCGAGCGGAGCAGCTCCTCCAGGAGCGATTCCGTCACGCGATCCGCATCGTGGTCCGGGGCGACGACCAGGAAGTCGACGGCGCCCACGTATCCGCCGGCGGTGACCGACGGACGCAGGACGAGCAGCGCCCCGCCCACGAGCTCCCGTCGCGCCTCGGCGACGAGCACGCTCGCGTGCGGCAGGTAGACGCACTGCCGAAGCAGGTCCGCGGCGTCGAGCGAGCCGCGGTCCGACGCGGTCATCGCCGAGCGGCCGATGGCGGCCAACCGGTCGATGTCCGTGATGCGGGCCGGACGGATCGTGTACTCCACGCCGAAAGCGCACCTCGTGCAGCGATGCGGCCCGGGTGCGCGATGGCTGCCATTCCCGAACGGGTTCGGAACGGGCGGCCCCACGCCTGGCCGCGGATCAGAGAGCTCGGGAGGCGAGCGACTTGAGGCTCGAACAGCCATCCCGATGCGACAGGCGAATGATGCACAGGGACAAACCTTGCATCCTTGTCGCCGCTGCCTATGATACGGCATCGCTCTGCGGCGTCTCGCCGTGGGGCGAATCGGGTCCCTCGCCCGCGCATTCCGTCACCGCCGCAGCCGGGGAGATACCTCGCGCATCCAGGGACGAAGCGTGGCCCCGGCGCATCGTGTGCCGCCGGGTTCAGCGGGGGAAATTGGAGGAGGCGTTCATGAAGTTCGTACGAGTGGGTGCGGCCGTCGCGGCTGCGGCCATCGTCGTCACCGCCTGCGGTGGCTCGGGGGGCGCCGGAAAGGCGCTCAAGATCGGCATCACCCTGCCGCTGTCCGGCTCCGCGGCCGCGTCCGCCGAACCGGCGCGCAAGGGCGCCGAGCTGGCCATCAAGGACTTCAAGCTCGACGGCTACACCATCACGGTGTCGGTCCTCGACCATGCGGTCAACGGCGTCCACGACCCGCAGCAGGGCGCCAAGGACATGACCACGCTGGTCTCCGACGCGGCCGTCGTCGGCGTGGTTGGTCCGTTCAACTCGTCCGTCGCGAAGGTGCAGATCCCGATCTCGAACGAGGCAGGCCTGCTCCAGTGCTCTCCCGCGAACACCAACCCGGACCTCACCAAGGGTGATGCCGGCAAGGAGCTCCGGGCGAAGAACCCGGACAAGATCAACTACATCCGCGTCGCCACCACGGACGACATCCAGGGTCCGGCCGTCGCGCAGTACGGCTTCAACACCCTCGGCCTCAAGAGCGTCGCGATCATCGACGACACCGAGACCTACGGGAAGGGCATCGCCGACGCATTCGCCGCTGAGTGGGAGAAGCTCGGTGGCACCGTGGTCGGTCGCGAGGGCGCCCCGAAGGGCACCACCGACTACACCGCGATCCTGACCAAGTTCAAGGACGCCTCGCCCGAGGCGGTCTTCTACGGCGGCGTCACCTCCACGGGTGGCGGTCTCGTCCGCAAGCAGATGCCGCAGGTCGGCCTCGGGGACATCCCGTACCTCGGCGGCGACGGCATCCAGGACGGCCCCGGCTCCACCGACGGCTCGTTCATCAACATCGCCGGCGAGGCTGCCGCGAACAGCTTCAGCTCCGTCGCCGCGATCTCCGACTACCCGGGCAAGGCCGACTTCGCCACGAAGTACAAGGCCGCGTACAACGAAGAGCCCGGCGCGTACTCCGCCTCCGGCTACGCGTGCGCCCAGATCGTCCTCAAGGCGATCGAGACCGCCGCCGCCAAGGGCGACGTGACCCGTGAAGCCGTCCGCGCCGCGGGCGTCGACACGAACACGACCTTCGAGACCGTCCTCGGCCCCGTCAAGTTCGACGCGGTCGGCGACACGAACCAGAAGATCATCTCCCTGTACAAGGTCGACCTCACGGCGGCCGACGGCAAGGGCGACTGGGTCTTCGACAGCCAGGTCAACTACGGCCAGTAGACCGCCAGGCCCGGACCTGAACGAGAGCCGGGGAGCCAGCTGCTGGCTCCCCGGCTCTTCATCTCCCGGAGGAAGCGAGATCCTTTCAGTGGAGATTCCCGCATGACGGCAGTACCCGCCACCAGCGACGCCGGCCGCGCAGCTCCGCGTGTCGGTCTCGGGGGTGTCCTCCGGATCCTCGTTCCCATTGCCCTGCTCGTCGCCGCATGGCTGTACATGGGCCCCGAGCAGTTCGTGAACGCCCTGACCCGCGGCGCGATCTACGCGCTGATCGCGCTGGGCTACACGATGGTCTACGGCATCATCGAGCTGATCAACTTCGCGCACGGCGACATGTTCATGGTCGGCGCGTTCGTGAGCCTGAGCTTCCTGACCTTCCTCGGCTTCACCGGCGCCATCACCGACATCGGGCTCCTGGCCGTCGTCCTGTTCGCGACCTTCGTCGTGTCCATGGGCGTCATGGGCGTCATCGGCGTCATCATCGAGCGCTTCGCGTACAAGCCGCTCCGCCGAGCCCCGCGACTCGCCCCGCTGATCACCGCGATCGGCGTGTCGTTCATCCTCCAGAACGTCGTCCAGCTGTTCTACGGCCCGTACCAGACGAACTCGCCGAAGATCTTCCCGGACACCTGGTTCGTGGAGATCGCCGGGGCCAAGATCCCCGTGCTCAGCCTGTTCATCATCGCCGTCGCCGTGTCGCTGATGATCGGGCTGCAGCTGTTCATCGGGCGGACCCGGCTGGGTCGCTCGATGCGCGCCACGGCCGCGGATCGTGATGCGGCCGCGCTCATGGGCGTGAACATCAACCGCACGATCGCCATCGTGTTCCTCATCGGCTCGGCGCTCGCCGGCGCCGCGGGCGTGGTCAACGGTCTCCAGTACGGCGTCGCGACCTTCAACGACGGCTTCCAGGCCGGTCTCAAGGCGTTCACGGCCGCCGTCCTCGGTGGCATCGGCAACACGATCGGCGCCGCCCTCGGCGGGTTCATCATCGGCTTCATCGAGGTCATCGCCGTCGTCGCGGGCTACGGGCGCTGGGGCCCGGCCATCGTGTTCGGCACCCTCGTCATCGTGCTCGTCTTCCGCCCCGCGGGCCTCCTCGGCACGCAGCTGGGAGAGCGCGCATGAGCGTGGTGTCCGACCTCCCCGCGAAGGGGCGGGGACCCAGCATGGCCGAGCGGCGGGCACGACTCAACCAGATCAGCTCGCGCCACCGATCGTGGACCATCCTCATCGGCATGATCCTGGTGGGCGCGGCGCTCCCGCTGATCGTGCAGTTCCCGCCGTTCACGCTGGCCCAGTCGCCCAACGCCTGGATCGACGGCTTCACTAATGCCGGCGTGTTCGTCCTGCTGGCGATGGGCCTCAACCTCGTCGTCGGCGTCGCGGGCCTGCTCGACCTCGGCTACGCCGCGTTCTTCGCCATCGGCGCGTACACCTACGCGTACGTCGCGTCGCCGTTCGGCAACAGCATCCTGGGCATCGACATCCTGGGCACGCTCGGCGGGCCCAACAACGCGGGCATCATCTTCTGGCCGATGCTGCTCGTGGGCGCGGGCGTCGCGGCGGTGTTCGGGATCCTCCTGGGCGCCCCGACGCTCCGGCTCCGCGGCGACTACCTCGCCATCGTGACCCTCGGGTTCGGCGAGATCGTGCCGCTCGTGTTCCTCAACTCGGACAAGATCACCAACGGCACCAACGGCATCGGCGGCCTCGCTCGGCCCGCCCTCCCGATCATGGGCGGGTTCTCGGGCATCGACCCGTGGCCGTACTACATCACGGCGCTCGTGCTGATCACGGTCGTGATGATGTTCTGCTACCGGCTCATCGAGAGCCGCATCGGCAGGGCGTGGGAGGCGATCCGCGAGGACGAGCTGGCCGCCGCGGCCAACGGCATCAACACGGTCGTCGCCAAGCTGCTCGCGTTCGCGCTCGGCGCCTCCACGGCCGGCATCGCCGGCGTGTTCAACGCCTCCAAGCTCGTCACGGTCAGCCCGGACCAGTTCACGTTCGTGATCTCGTTCACGATCCTCGCGATGGTCGTGCTCGGCGGCATGGGCAACTTCTGGGGCGTGGCGGTCGGCGCGTTCGTGATCTACACGATCAACAACGTCCTGCTCAAGTCGCTCAACCAGTTCTTCGACACGGCCGGCATCCCGGTCCTCCAGGACATCGACTTCATCCAGCTCCAGTTCCTGCTCTACGGCCTGGCGCTGGTGGGGATGATGCTGCTGCGGCCCGAGGGGTTGTTCCCCAACTCCAGGCGGAGGCGTGAGCTCCACACGGACGTCACCGAGTCCGAGCAGGACGAGCTGGGCTCCGTCGCCGGCACCACCGAGGAGGACCTGCCGCAATGAGTGAGGACGTCCTCCAGAACCGGCCACTGCTCGTGGCGTCGCAGGTCACCCGCCGCTTCGGCGGCCTCGTCGCCGTCAACAAGGTCGACTTCACGATCCCGGAACACTCGATCGTCAGCCTCATCGGCCCCAACGGCGCGGGCAAGACGACGTTCTTCAACGTCCTGCTGGGCGTCATCGACCCCACGTCGGGCGAGGTCCAGTTCCAGGGCCGGCGCATGATCGCCCGGCCCGAGCGGCTCGCCTTCGAGTCGCTCGTCTGGGTGCTCCCGGCCCTGGTCGTCGGGCTGCTGGGCGCGGGCCTCGCGGCCGCCGACGTCCTGAGCGGCCGCCTCCTGGCGATCGTGGGCTTCATCGCGCTGATGCTGCTCATCACGATGCTGCTGCTGTCGATCATCCGTCCCGTCAGGTACTCGAAGCAGCTGGAGCGGTTCGGGATCTTCCGCAGCGCCCGCCCCAACGACATGGTCGAGGCGGGCGTCGGCCGGACGTTCCAGAACATCCGCCTGTTCCAGAACATGACCGCCGTCGAGAACATCCTCGTCGGCCAGCACACGCAGCTCAAGGGCAACCTCGTCAGCGCCCTGTTCAACACCCCGAGCGCCAAGAACGAGGAGTACAGGGCGGAGCGACGGGCCGAGGAGCTGTTGAAGCTCGTCGGGCTCAAGGGCAAGGGCAACGAGGCCGCGCGCAACCTCCCGTACGGCGACCAGCGCCGGCTCGAGATCGCGCGTGCCCTCGCGGCCAACCCGAAGCTGCTCCTGCTCGACGAGCCCGCGGCAGGGATGAACCCCAAGGAGACGAAGGACCTCGTGGACCTCATCTCCAGGCTCCGCAACGAGCACGGCCTCACGATCCTCCTCATCGAGCACGACATGAAGCTCGTCATGGGGATCAGCGACCGGATCACCGTCCTGGACCACGGCGAGAAGATCTCCGAGGGCACGCCCGAGGAGGTCCGCAAGGATCCGAAGGTCATCGAGGCCTACCTGGGAGCCCCGGCAGCATGACGACCGAGCTCGCACCGGCGCCGGCGTCCACGGACGTCATCCTCCGCCTCACGGACGTCCACACGTACTACGGCGCGATCCATGCGCTCCGCGGCCTCGACGTCGAGGTCCGGCGCGGCGAGATCGTGACCCTCATCGGCGCCAACGGCGCCGGCAAGACGACCACGCTGCGCACCATCAGCGGCCTCCTCCACGCGCGCCAGGGCAGCGTGGAGCTGGACGGCGTGGACATCACGAAGACCGAACCCCACGTGCTCGTCACGAAGGGGATCGCCCACGCGCCCGAGGGTCGCCGGATTTTCTCCCGGCTCACGATCTACGAGAACCTGCTGATGGGCGGGTTCACGCGGAACAAGGCCGAGAACGAGGAGCAGGTGGCCCATGTCTACGAGCTGTTCCCACGGCTCAAGGAGCGCCACGCGCAGAAGGGCGGCACGCTCTCGGGCGGCGAGCAGCAGATGCTCGCCATCGGGCGGGCGCTCATGACCCGACCCTCGGTGCTGCTCCTCGACGAGCCGTCGCTCGGCCTGGCGCCGATCCTGGTCCAGCAGATCTTCCGGATCATCCGCGAGATCAACGACCGGGGGATGACGATCCTGCTCGTGGAGCAGAACGCCCTCCAGGCGCTCTCGATCGCCAACCGGGGCTATGTCCTCCAGACCGGCGAGGTCGTCCTCTCCGGGTCCGCGCAGGACCTGATGGTCAACGAGACCGTGCGGAAGGCGTACCTCGGCGAGGACTAGGGCCAGGGCCATGACCGCCACGATCCGATGACGGAGCCCGGCGGCCCGTCGCAGCAGCGTCCCTCGCCGGCGGCGCCGCCGCGCGCGCCGCAGGGCTGGTCGGGCGGCGCCAGGCGCGAGGGGCGCGACCCGCCGGATCCGGATCCCGTGGCGGTCCTCGCCCCGCGCGAGGAGACGCTCCTCGAGGAAGCGGTCACCACCGTGGGCCATCGCGGCCGCGGCCCGGTCGTCGCGACGGTGCTCATCGCCGCCGCGTTCGTGCTCGGGCTGCTCCGGCCGTGGGACCTCCTCGCGCCGCCGGCGCGGCCGGCGGGCGACGTCGCACCGGGGTCCGGCGGGATCACCGTCGCCGGATCGGTGCGGGCGGACCCCACGCCGCCGATCGAGCCGAGTCGCCAGCTGACCTGCGCCTACCCGTCCCAGTGGCGGTCGTCGACGATCCAGGACTGGGCCGGACGGACCGCGCGCGTCTGGACCGCCATCGAGGTCGTCGAGGCGACGGGCCCCGATGACCCGACGATCCCGTTCGACCCCGTCATCGCGGCGAGCGTCACGGCCATCGGCTGGTGTGCGCCCGTGGACGGCCCGGACCGCCCGCCCCTCGCGCTGACCGCGACGCTGTACCGGATCCAGGACGGCCGGGCGATCCCCATCCCCTACGACCGCCTGGAGCCCGGCGAGCCTGACGCCCTGGGGGAGCTGTGGCTGCCGCAGGCGCTCGGCGTGGGGAACCGGCCGACCTGGGCGATGGGGCGCTACGTCATCGAGCTGCGGTCGGCCAGCGGGGCCTACCGGCGATTCCTCGGCCTGGAGCTGATGGACCACGTCGTGCGCCCGGGGCCGTCGCCGGCGCCGACCGCGCCCGGTGGCCCATCACCCAGCGCCGCGACCTCGTCGAGCGACGATGCGTCGCCGTCCGGGGAGCGCTCGCCGGCGCCGTAGCAGGCTCGGGCGCTCCGGGCTCGGGCCCCGGGCTCCGGCGCCGTCAGCGGTGGGGTGGCTCCTGGGCGATCTCGAACGCGGCGCGCGACATGATGATCGCGCCCACCGCGGCGATCCACCAGCCGTACGCCCGGTCCGGCAGCAGGCCCTCCGGCGACCCGAGCACGCCCTCGGTGGTGAACGGCATGAGGACCACGCCGGCCAGCGCGGCGACGGCGAGGATCCCGAAGAACAGCCCGCGGTCGATCGACACCGGCCGCTCCGACGCGTAGGGCAGCGTGATCAGGGCGAGGGTCGCGAGCGCGGCGAGGAACGAGATGATCCCCGTGGAGTTGAACGCGCGGACCTCGACCGTCGGCAGCGCCTCGCTCCCCAGGCCCCACACGTACCACGGCAGCAGACAGCCGACGATGACCACGACGGAGCCGAGGATCGCCAGCCGGCGGCCGTTGCCCAGCGGTCGACGGTGCATCACGGGCGGCTACTCGTGCGCCGAGTACACCTCGGGGCGCAGGACGCCCACGAAGCGGAGGTTGCGGTACCGCTCGGAGTAGTCGAGCCCGTAGCCGACGACGAACTGGTCCGGGATCTCGAAGCCCACGTAGTCCACCGGGATGTCCACGAGCCGGCGGGCGGGCTTGTCCAGGAGGGTGCAGATGCGCAGCGAGGCCGGGTTCTTGCCGCGCAGGTAGCGCACGAGGTAGTTGAGCGTGAGCCCCGTGTCGATGATGTCCTCGACCAGCAGCACGTCCTCGTCCGCGATGCTCGCGGACAGGTCCTTGATGATCCGGACGAGGCCCGAGGACTCGGTGGCGGTGCCGCCGTAGGAGCTGACCTCCATGAGGTCGATCCGCAGCGGCAGCGAGATCTGGCGCATGAGGTCCGCCATGAACGGCAGGGACCCCTTGAGCACCGAGACCAGCGTCAGGTTGCGGCCGGCGTAGTCCTCGCTGATGCGACGACCGAGCTCGGCGGTCTTCGCGGCGATCTCCGCCTCGCTCAGCAGGACCTCGCCGATATCGGCTTCCAGGTCGACGGTGTGACTCATGGTGGGGTTGGCGGTGCCTCCGGGCGGGTCGAGCGAGAACGGCGATTGGGGTGGGAACTAGGGCGATGATCGCGCGTCCGGCGGATCTGCGCACGCCGGGGCTGTGGTCAGGCGGGTCGTGGTCCGGGGTCGATGTCGGCAGCGGCCCCTTCGGCGGCCGCGAGCCCGACCGCGGCGTCTCCCGAACCCGGGCGCCTGCGACGGCGACCGCGACGCCGCCCGCGGCCCGTCCTGGCGGCGCCGGCGACGGCGACCTGCGACGCATCCTCGGCGGCATCGGCATCGGCTGCGTCGGCGAGGATGGCCACCTCGGCCATGGCCGCCTGGTC
>JAICUV010000021.1 GCA_025935655.1 Chloroflexota bacterium
CGTGGACGCGGGCGCGGGCGCCGACTGCGCGTCCGCGGCGGCCCGCGGTGACAGGGACCGTGACATCGCTCACCGGGGCGGCCGATGGGCGGATCCGCGGTCGCCAGGTCCTCGGAATCGCCCACCCGACGCATCAACGGCCGAATCCGCGGTCTGTGGGACCGCGCCCTCGGTCGCGAGCGGCGAGGATGGGCGATCTCACGGTGTGTCGCGCCGCGTCCCGAACAACGGGGGTTGACACCATCGCCCTAGCGGCTATATTACGTGGCACGATATATCGCGCAACGTAGTAATGGAGCCCCATGGAACCCCGGATCCCCGAGCTCGGCCGCTTCGCGGAGCCCGCCCTGCTCATCCTCGTCAGCCTCAGCGACGGACCCAAGCACGGCTACGCGATCATGGCCGACGTGGAAGCCGGCACCGGCCGGCCGATGGGACCCGGGACCCTGTACGCCGCGCTCGCTCGTCTCGAGGAGCGCGGCCTCATCGAGGCGCTGCCACCCGTGGAGCGCCGCCGCCCCTACCGCCTGACGGCGATCGGTGAGACGGTGCTCGGCGAGCAGCTCCACGACCTCGCCGCGTTCGCCGAGACCGGGCTCCGCCGGCTCGGTCGGTCACCCGGCTGACACGGGACGCGTCCCGTGATCGCCCTGCTCCTCCGTCTCTATCCGGCGCGCTGGCGCGAGCGCTACGGCGACGAGTTCGCCGCGGTCCTCGAGAGCCGGCCGCTCGGCCCGTTCGACGTGGCCGACGTCCTGCTCGGCGCGCTGGATGCCCACCTGCATGTCCGCGGCCTGGGCGCCGCATCCGAACGCCGAAAGGGGTTCACCATGTCACTCCGCATCGGGGGCTATGCCGCCATCGTCGGCGCGGTCCTGTGGATTGTCGGGCTCGCCGTGGCGAGCGCCGACGAGGGCGACTCCGCCCGGCCGTGGGTGGTCTTCCTCGCGGGCACCGTCGCCCTGTTGATCGCCCTCGTCGGGCTGAGCGCCTTCCAGGCGCGGCGCTATCCGCGTCTCGTGTGGGCAGCGTTCGCCGTCCCGGCCATCGGGGCTGTGCTGTCCGCGTTTGGGCTCGTGGCAACGGCCCTCGAGCTCCCGGGCGCACTGCTGGCCACCCTGACCCCGTGGGAGGTCTGGTTCCTCGGGTTCATCCTGCTGGTCGCCGGCTCCGGGTTGTTCGGCATCGCGTGCCTGCGGACCGGGAGCGTCTCGCGCCTCGGCTCCGCGATGCTCCTCGTCGCCGGGCTGGCCGTGCTCCCGATGCTCCTGGGTGTCTCGGGCCTGGTCACCTGGGAGCCCGTCGTGGGCGTGCTCTTCGCCGTGTTCCTCCTGGCCTTCGTCGGCGGCTGGATCGTCCTGGGCATCGGGGCGGTCCGCAGCGACCGGCGTTCCTTCGCACCCGCTGGAGGTCTCACATGAACCTGCGTCTCGTCCGCGCCTCGATCGCCGGCACCTGCCTCCTCGCGCTCGCGGCGACGCCCGCGCTCGCCAACCACCACCACGTCATGGCCGTCGGCAACGGGCAGTGCGTGATCCTCGCGGCCAACGGCGGCGAGGACGAGGTCGAGCTGCCGCAGTCGGTGTTCGACAACAACCCCAACGTCGACATCACCGCGGCCCCCGACCGGCTCCACCCGCTCCACGTGCTCGTCCACAAGGGCGTCCCGGGAGACCACAACCTGATCGCCGTCGCGGGTACCGCCGAGGCCGCCGCCCTCTGCCGGGCGGGCATCGTCAACGACTGAGCTGGGAGCGCGGCCCTCCGTCTCCATTCGTGCGGCTCGGCACTGGAGGCCGACGCCGCGGCGCGCGAGGATGGGCGAGCGAAAGGGGTGCCGCCATGGTCATTCCGACCGTCCCGATCCGGGTGCGGGTCCTCGCGATCGCGGGGCTCGCGGGCGGATGGTGCATCGGGTTGCTCGGCCAGCGGGCCATCGTCGAGGAGACCGGGTACCTGGACATCTCGCCGGAGCTGCTCCTGCTGGGGATCACGCTGTGCTTCGCTGCCGGCGCCGCGTCATACCTCCTGCTGCCCGCTCATCGCCGGCTCCGCACCGGCGTGCTCGGCGGCATCGCGATGACCGCCACGATGGTGGGCGGGTACCTGCTGCTCGTCCTGGCATACGCGGACCGGTTCGTCGGCCAGGACGGCGGCGAGACGTGGTTCTCGCTGCTCCTCGAGTCGTGGTTCTGGATCGGCCTGCCGCTGCTGGCCAGTGCGGTGCTCGGCGCGGGCGGCTGGCTCGGAGCGGCGGCGCTCGACCGCCGGCTGCGGCGGGGACATCGGGGCCACGCGCACGCCTGATGGATCCGGGCGGGCCCGGACGATGGCGGCGGTCACGGCGCCAACGCGGTAACCCGGTCCACCGTGCGCGGCCTCAGCCCTCGAGGATCTCCCAGCCGCGGACCACCGCCTCGCGCCGAAGCTCCGCGTCCGGGAACACCGCGACCGCGCGGGTCGCGAGGCTCAGGAGCGGGATGTCCGCTGCAGTGTCGCCGAACGCCGCGACGACCTCGCCGCCCTCGGCGAGCGCGCGCACCGCGGAGGCCTTCTGGGCGCCCGTCTGCGTCGCCGCGAGGACGCCGCCGGTCGCGGTTCCGTCGCGGATCTCCAGCGGCGTGCCGAGGGCCACGTCCGCGCCGATCCGCCTCGCGAACGCGTCCGCGATCGGCTGGTAGGCGCCGGTCGCCAGCACGAGCCTGGCCTCCGGGTTCGCCGCCCGGACGCGGGCCGCGGCGGCCTGGACCGCCTGGACCGAGGCCTCGCGACGCGTCGGCCACAGGTACTCGTCGGCGACCCAGGCGCCCATCGCCTCGATCTCGGAGCGGGGGAGCCCGGCGAGGAGCCGCGCCTGCTCCTCCATCCAGCGGGCACGGAACGCCTCCCTGTTCCGGCGGAGGACCTTGACGAGCGCGATTCTCGGCAGGCGCACCGTCACGAACCGGCTGGCCTCGGGCGACGGGTGGTTGGCCGCGAGCCACGTAAGGATCCCCCGCCAGGTCTCGGCCTCGGCAAGGGTGCCGTCCATGTCTGTCACGACGATCGGGTGGGTCATCGCGCGCATGCTACGGGCCCGGCCTGTCCGCCGCCGCCGTCGCATGCGGGCATGCATCGAATGCTCGTCCGCGCCCGACCGCGCGGCGCATCGCTTGTGGAGCCGCACCGGGCCGAGTAGGTCACGCCATGCCGCTCGTCCGGGCCGGGTTCCAACGGGGGAGCCGGAGGAGGCCCGCGATGACACTCGCGGCATCACGCTCGAGGACGCCGGCGAGCATGAGCTCAAGGGCCTGTCAGGGACGCGCCGCGTGCTGCGAGTGACCGGAACCGGGTAGGGAGCTGGCGTTCCGCCGACGAGGTCCCGATCGCGGAGATCGTGAAGCGCGCGGCGGGCCGACATTCACGCTCCGCGCGGATCTGCCGCTGCGATCTGGTCGTACCACCATCAGACGGGTCACGCCGACGACGGCGTGTCGGCGCAGACGGATCGGCCGCAGCCGATCCGGGATCGCTCGACACGGTCCGACGGGCGACCGCCCGGGAGCAGGAGGTATCTCGCGGTGACAGAGGGAAGTCTGTACGAGAGGCTTGGCGGCGTGTTCGCGATCGCGGCGGTGGTGGACCGGTTCAGCGATGCGATCTTCGACGACCCGGTTGCCGGGCGCACGTCGAAGAATCCGGCGCTCCGCGCCTGGCACACCGAGTCCACGGCCCGGCTGCCCGGGCTGAAGTTCATGCGCACGCTGTGGGTTTGCGACGTGGCTGGCGGCCCATTCGACTACGCGGGAACGAGGCCGGGCTCGACGCCGGTCGGTCTCGAGGAGGCCCACCGGGACCTCCGCATCACGCCCGATGAGTTCGACGCCGTCGCCGGCGTCCTCAGCCGAACGCTCGACGAGTTCGGCGTCCCACAGCGCGAGAAGGAGGAGGTCCTGGGTGCCTTCGCGGCCCACAAGGGCGAGGTGACGGAGGGCTCGCTGGCGAGGACTCGATGACCGCCAGGCTGGTGGCGGCGAGACGACGGCCTACTCGGCGAAGCGCTCTTCCTTCCACGGGTCGGCGTCGTTGTTGTAGCCGTAGCGCTCCCAGAAGCCCAGCCGGTCCGCGGCCGTGAGCTCCAGGCCGCGGATCCACTTGGGACCCTTCCAGAAGTAGCGCTTCGGGACGATGAGCCGGAGCGGGTAGCCGTGGTCCGGCTCGAGCGGCTGGCCCTCGTAGGTATCCGCGAGCAGCACGTCCTCGTCGTCGAGGACCTCCAGCGGCACGTTCGCCGTGTAGCCCTGCTCCGCGTGCCCGATGGCGAACTTCGCGGACGGCCGGACCTGGGCGAGCTCGAGGATCGTCTGGATCGCGACGCCCTCCCAGTGGGTGTCGAGCTTCGACCAGCGGGTCACGCAGTGGATGTCGGTCGTGACCTGCTTGCGCGGCAGTGCCTGGAACTCGGCCCAGGTGAGCGTGAACGGGTTGTCCACCTCGCCGTAGACCTTGAAGTCCCACGTGGACAGGTCGGTCTTCGGGACGGACCCGTAGTGGAGGACCGGGAACTTCTCGGTGAGGTACTGGCCGGGCGGGACGCGGTCGGCCATCGCGGGGTCGGAGGGGCGGTTGCCGAACAGCCGGTCGAACATGTGGGTCGGGTCTCCTGGCGGGCGTGGGCCACCCGCGTCGTCAAGATCGTACGTCGGACCAAGCCTATCGCCGGATCATGACGGCTCTGCGACACATCGCGTCCTCGCCGTCAGCCCGGCTGGTCGTCCGCGGCCTCCACGCGGACGATCCAGATGCCGGCGTCCTCGTCCACGAACAGGGGCACCACACGCAGCTTCGCGGTGGTCGTCGGCTCGCTGACCTCGATCGTCGACCACTCCTTCGCCGCTGAATCCGCGAGGCGGTTGTGGTAGATGACCGTGCCAGGGGCCGGCAGGCCGCGGGCCGGGTCGATCAGCTCCGGCCGGAGCTTCTCCACGGCCCACAGCGGCAGGTCGAGATCGACGACGCCCCGGGCCCGAAGCGGACCGGGAAGCAGCACCTGCGTCCGCGCGTCGGCCGGGACCGGGACGCCCCGCCAGGCGGGCGCGGTGAACAGCGTCCGAAGCTCCCCGAAGGCTCGCGTGGCGTTCGCCTGCAGCGCAACCTGGGTGCGGACCACCGACCGGGCCTTGGCATCCCTGGGCCAGGACGGGGCGAGGGAGAGTGCCAGGCCCGCTCCGACGATGAGCCCGAGCACCGGCAGCGTGCGCGACGGCGCGGGCAGCCAGTGCGTCGTCGCCAGCCTGGCGCGCACGGCAGGGACGTCGAGGGCCCCCAGCCCGACCCCCGCGGCGAACACCAGCGCGACGTCGATCGGCACCAGGTAGCGCACCGCGATGACCGTTCCCCGCGTTCCCGACAGGATGAAGAACGACGCGACGGCAACCGGGACGATGGTCACGATCACCAGCTCCACGGCCCGGCGGCGCGCGAGCAGGTGCACCACCGAGAGCAGCACCAGCGGCAGCAGCGGTGCCATCGACAACGCGTGCCTCGCGACGAGGGCCGTGACGGCCGCGAACGAGCGGGCGCCATCGTGTCCGGCCGAATTCTCCTGCGCGATGTTGGCCCACAGCAGCGGGTCGCCCGCCAGCGCGCCGTCGTGCACCATCAGGACGGGGATGGCGACCAGGCCGAGCGCCGTGAGCCAGGCCCCGCGTGGCGGACCGGGCCGATGCCGGACGCGGGCACCGATCCATGCCACGAGCGTGGCCAGCAGCGCGAAGGCCGTGACGGCCAGGATCTCCGGTCGGGCGAGCGCGCCGGCCGCGAGGGCGATCCCGGCGATGGCGTAGCGCGGTCGATCGCCCAGCACGGCCGCCGCGGCGATCGCACAGGCGAGCATCGCCCACGACACGCCGTACGCGAACACGACGTCCGTGAGCAGCGCCGGCAGGAGGGTCAACCCGACGAACACGAAGGCGCCGGCGACGGCGCTGCGGGCGATCCTCGCCGCGAGCAGGCTCGCAATCGCGACGAACGCCGCGAACGAGAGGATCGCGACGGCCGACACCGCACGCCAGTCGTCCAGCAGGCCGTGGACGACGCCGTAGACAAGCGTGAGCAGGGGCTTGGACGTCTGCCACAGCGGCCCCTCGAGCCGCTGGCCGGCGACCAGTCGATCGAAGGCGATGACGGGGGCGGCGGCGTCGGGTCCGATCGGACCGCCGGTCACGAGGTGGGCAACCGCCGCCGCGACCAGCGCCGGGACGATGACCATCAGGACAACGAGGGCGACGCGCGCGGCGTCCCTGTCCCGTCCACCCCTCATCGGGTCAGTCTACGGCCGATCGCGGCCGGGCCGGCGAGTTGGCTCGGGTATCCTGACGCGCGTGCAACACGAAACCGACCCCCGCGTCGCGGCCGGAGGTGCGGTCACGCCTGTCGAGCCCAGACGTGCGGTCGCGCCTGCCGGGCCCAGGGTCGTGATCGTCATGCCCGCCTACAACGCCGCCCGCACGCTGGAGCGCACCTACGCGGACATCCCGCACGACCTCGTCCACCACCTGATCCTCGTCGATGACGTGTCCAGGGACGAGACGGTCGAGATCGCGAAGCAGCTGGGCCTGGAGGTCATCGTCCACCGCCAGAACCGGGGGTACGGCGGCAACCAGAAGACCTGCTACGACCGGGCGCTCGAGTGGGGCGCGGACGTCGTCGTGATGCTCCACCCGGACTACCAGTACGACGCGACCCGGATCCCGCAGCTCGTCGCGCCGATCCTGGCCGGCGACGCGGACCTGATGCTCGGCTCGCGGTTCCTGGGCGACCCGCTGGCGGGCGGGATGCCGCGCTGGAAGTTCATCTCGAACCGGTTCCTCACCGGCGTCGAGAACCTCGCGTTCGGTCTCCACCTGTCCGAGTACCACACGGGCCTGCGCGCCTACAGCCGGCGGCTGCTGGAGACCATCCCGTACGGCCTCAACTCGGACGACTTCGTGTTCGACCAGGAGCTCATCGCCCAGGTCGTGGCGGTCGGCGGGATGCGGATCGGCGAGATCGCCGTCCCGACGCGCTACTTCGACGAGGCGAGCTCCGTGAACTTCAAGCGGAGCGTCGTCTACGGGCTCTCGACGCTGCGCGTCGTCGGCGCCTTCCTGCTCCACCGGGTCGGGATCCGCCGCAGCCCCAAGCTCCTTCCTCGCCGCTCGCCGGGCGAGTCGGGCGCGGTCTAGGCGACCCGGCCCGCATGCGGCGGATGCCCCGCGCGTTCGGGCGCGCGATCGTCGGGGTCGGGATCTCGGTCGTCGCGCTGTTCCTCGTCATCCGCTCTGTCGACGTCGCGGCAGCCTGGGAGACGCTCAAGGGCGCGGACGCCCAGTGGGTTGCGCTGCTGGTCGTGTTCGTGTGCGCGGACATCCTGCTGCGCGCGGTGCGCTGGAAGGTCCTGCTGGCCCCGGTGGCAAGGGTCCCGTTCGGCACCACGCTCGCGTCCCTCCTCGTCGGCTACCTCGCCAACAACATCCTGCCGGCCCGGCTGGGCGAGATCGTGCGCAGCGTGGATCTCGGGGAGCGGACGGGCCTCTCGCGCTCCATGATCCTGGGCACCATCGTCGTCGAGCGGGTCGTGGACACGGTGGTCGTGGTGGCCATCGCGTCGATCGCGATCCTCGTGCTGTCGGTGCGCGGTGTCGTCGCGTCCGCGGTGCTCGTCGGGCTCGCGCTGTCGGCGCTGCTGGTGGTGGCGATCGCGGCGGGGATCGCGGCCCATCGGCTGCCCGGCGGAAGGCGCCTCGGCGCGTACCTCCGCCGCTGGCCCCGGGTACGGGTCATCCTGATCCGGCTGCGCGACGGGCTGTCGATCGCGACGGACGCCCGGGCGATGGCCGCCGCGGTGGCGCTCTCGATCGCGTCCTGGTCGTGCACGGTGTTCGCGTTCGCGGCCGCGGCCCAGGCCGTGGGGGTCGAGCCGACGATGGGCCAGGCGGCCCTGCTCGCGGCGGGCACGAACCTCGCCACCGCGATCCCGGCGGCACCCGGGTACGTCGGCACGTTCGAGCTCGCGGCCGTGACGATCGCGGCCTCGGTGGGCATCGCGAAGGAGGACGCGCTCGCGTTCGCGATCCTGCTCCACGTGACGACCCTGCTGATCACATCGGTCGGTGGAGCGGTCGCGTTCGCGCTCGGGCAGCGGCGGCGCGCGCGGCGCGCATCCGTGTCCGTGGACGACAATGGTGCTCGAACCGCTCCCGCCGCGGCCGCCGTCCCGCCCCCCGCCGCCGATGAGGTCGTCGCCCGCACGAAGGGGGCCTGACGAATGAGCGAGACGTCGCACGCGGACCGCGGCTGGCCCGGCGGGCTGGACTGGGGCGGCGACTGGCTCACCGAGGCGGCGAGCGAGCTCGAACACCTCGGGTTCGTGCTGCGTGACGGCTCGGAGCCCGGGACCGTGCCCGGCCCGCGCCTGCTCGTCGCCTTCCGTGCGGCCCCGACGCTGGAGCACTTCGATCCCGAGGAGGCTACCTACTGGGGGTTCGCGGGCGACCGCGGGACCCTCGAGTCGTTCACGCGGGACGGCGGCCGCAAGGCGGGCCTGCCGCTCTCGCGGCCGTTCTCGTGGGGGCGGATCCGGATCGTGGACCGCATCCCGGTGTTCAACCAGTTCCTCTCGTTCGGGGGGACGCTCCGCGCGGCCGAGCTTGCCGATGGGACGGTGATCGCGGCCTTCGTGTCGCGGGCGCCCATCCTCCGCTGGGCGGGCCACTCGCAGGAGGCGGACCCGTTCGTGGACGAGGTCGGGTCGTTCTTCGCGCGCCTCAAGGTGCCGGTGGACTTCCAGGAGGGCGCCGAGGCGAGGATCGGCAAGGCGTCGCCCGAGGGGCTGTACGCGGCCGCCCTCCAGCATGCGCACGCGCGACTCCACGCGGCCCGACGGCTCGCGGAGGCCGACCCGGCGCTGACGACGACCGTCGCGCACGAGGTCGGCCGCCTGGCCCACGATGCGCCCGCCGCCTGGCAGGAGGGCGGGGCGCTGCTGGAGTTCCTCGAGCTGGGATAGGCGCCCGCGGCCCGGTCTCGCATCCCGGTCGCGCGGCGTGCTCCGCGTCCCGCGGACGCGTTGCATGCACCGGGTGGGCCGGACGCATGAATGACCGAATCGGCTGCCTGGATCGCTCGTATCACCCACCCGGCGCATGGATGACAGGAGCGCGCTGTCTACGACCCGTGTGGCGGGTACGGGCCGACGGGTGGGCGCCGCTGACCGGCCGGATCGTCGGCGGCCTCTGCAGCGCGCGAGGGTACCGACGGCGACCGGGACGACCACCCAGACCCCGGCGCCCGTGAATCGCGAAGGCCCCGGGGGACCCGGGGCCTTCGTCGTCGTGCGAGCGATGCGCTACTTGAGCAGCGCGTTCGCGGTCAGGAACTCCTTGGCCACGTCCTCGACCGACTTCTGGTCCACCGCGACCTCCACGCCGAGCCTGGTGAGCTCGTCCGTGGTCAGGAGCGCCAGCACCTTGTCGAGGCGCTTCTGGAACGCGTCCTTGTCGCCGACCTTGGCGAGATAGTCGTCGCGCACGAGCGCGGTCATGTTCTCGGCCGGCTGGGTGTTCTTGTCGTCGTCGAGGACGACGAAGCCGAACTGGGCGATGGCGGGCTGGGTGGAGCACAGCCAGCCGATGTCGACGCCCTTGCTGTCGAGCGCCTGGGCGATCGGCGCGTCACACGCGGCGAGTGCCTCGCGCTGCTTCGGCGGATAGGTGATCCCGTACGTCTCGAGCGCGCCCTTGCACAGCGGGTTCGTGTCGCAGTCCGGGGGCAGGCCCCACTTGAGCTGGTCCTGCACCGCGGCGAGGTCGCTCATCTTGGTGAGCTTGAGCTGGTCAGCCGTGTCCTTGCGGACGACCGTGGCGTTCGTGTCCTCGCCCGGCGAGATCGAGAACACCGAGATCCCCTTGGGCTTCAGCACCTTCTCCAGCGCCGCCCGGTTGGTGGGCCCGTCGCCGGTGGGCGCGGCCGCGTCGTAATACCCCAGGCCGGAGCCCACGTACTCCGGGGTGAGATCGATCTGGCCCTGCTCCAGCGCAGGCTGGCGGACCTGGCGGGCGCCGATGCCGAGGTTGCGGGTCACCTTGTACCCGTCCGCCTCGAGGACCTGCGCGAACATCTCGGCAACGAGCTTGGACTCGTAGAAGCCGTCCGACCCGATCCTGATGTCGGGCTTCGTCGAGCCGCCCCCTCCCGACGAGCAGGCGGCGAGCGCCACCAGCATCGCCGCCCCGAGGGCAGCCACGCGGGATAACCGCATTGGGTTCTCCTCCCAGTGAGAATCGATGGCGTCCCTGAACGAGACGCTCCGGCAGGGTACACCGGGACTGTTGCCAGTCCGTGACATGTACCTGCCAGCCCCGCGACGGTTCTGCGCCCGCGACCGCCGGATCGCGTCAGCCGACCCTCGCCCCGGTCAGGGCAACCCGCTCGGAACGGGCACCTCGGCGAGCTCGCGGAACCCCGTCGCGTGCGGCAGCTGCGGGTCGGCGCGTCGGGCGAGCTTGCGCTGGACCACCGAGAGCAGCAGGTCCACGCCGATCGCCAGCGCCGCGACGAGGATCGCTCCCCCGACCAGCTCGCCGACGCCTGCGATCCCCTGCGCCCGGCCGTCGAGGATGAACCGCCCGAGCCCTCCGAACCCCACCACCGCGCCGATCGTCGCTGTCGCGATGACGTTGAGGGTGGCCGTCCGGAAGCCGCCCATCATCACCGGCGAGGCGAGCGGGACCTCGACTCGGGTCAGGATCTGGCGCTCGCGCATGCCCATCCCGCGGGCGGACTCCACGAGGTCGCGGTCCACCTCGCGCAGGCCCGCGTAGGCGTTCACGAGGATCGGCGGGATCGCCAGCAGCACCATCGCGATGAAGGTCGGGATGAGGTCCAGGCCGTACTCGGGGAACAGCTGGAGCGAGAACGGCAGGATGATCACGATGACCGCGTAGGAGGGGACGGCGCGGCCGATGTTGGCGACGTTGATCGCCGCCGTCGCGCCGCGGCCCGTGTGGCCGATCCACAGGCCGATGGGCAGCGCGATGAGCGTCGCGACGAGGATCGAGGCGCCGGAGATGGCGACGTGCTCGAGCAGGCGGAACGGGATCCCGGTCTCCCCTTGCCAGTTGGCCGGGTCGGTGAGCCAGGCGATGACCTCTCTCATGTCGGCGCCGCCTGTTCCGCCTGCGCCCGTGCCCACGGGGTGACCAGCCGCTGGACGCGGACGAGCCCCACGTCCACGACGAACGCGAGCAGCACCGACAGCACCGCGCCGGTGACGTACTTGGTCGGGAAGAACGTCTGGAGCCCCTCGGTGATGAGCTGGCCCAGGCCACCGAAGCTGGAACCCAGGATCGAGGCCACGGTCGCGAGCCCGATGAGCGTCACCGCGGCGAGCCGGATGCCCGTGATCATGAGCGGCACCGCGAGCGGGATCTCCACCCGGAGCAGCCGCTCGCGGGAGCGGTAGCCCATCCCGTCGGCGGCCTCGAGGACCTCGCTCGGCACCCCCTGGAATCCTGCCACGATGTTCCGGAACAGGATCAGCAGCGTGTACGTGGTCAGCGGCACGAACGCGACGAGCATCGAGAAGCCGAACACGGGCACGAGCAGGGCGAATGCCGCGAGGCTGGGGATCGTGTAGAGGACGCCGGTGATCGCGGTCACGGGGCCGTAGACCCACGGCTTGCGCACGGCCCAGATCGCGAGGCCGAGGCTGATCACGAAGCCCGCGGCGAGCGGCACCGCCGTGAGGACGATGTGCTGCCAGACCGCGAGCAGGATGACGTCGAGGTTGTCCGCGATCCAGTCCCAGCGGATCTCCACGGTCAGGCCCCCGCCGCCTCGGCGGGGTGCGCGTCGTCCGCATCGGCGTCCGCCTCGCCCGCGGCCCGCTCCAGCGCGTCGCGCGGCCGCGCATCTGGCTCGCGCATGAGCGCCGTGATGCTGTCCACGGTCACCATCCCGCGCACGGCGCCCGTCCGATCCGTCACCAGCCCCGCCTGGACGTCCGCGTCCAGCAGCATGGAGAGCGCGTCCTTGAGGGTCGTGCGCCGGTCGAGGAGGGGAGACGTGGACTCCACCTGCTCCGCCGTCACGATGCCGCTCGTGAGCGCGTCCCGGTGCACCCAGCCGATCGGCCGGCTGCCGCCGTCGGTCACGAGGACGTGCCGGAACGTGCCCTCCGCGGCGACGCGGCGGGCGATCGAGCCGTCGCTGCCCACCTGGGCCATGACGACCGGCTCGAGCGGCAGCTCCCCGACCCGGAACAGGCTCAGCCGCTTGAGCCCGCGGTCCGTCCCCACGAACCGGGCCACGTAGTCCGATGCCGGGCTGGCGAGGATCTCCGCCGGCGGTCCCACCTGCGCGACCACCCCTCCCGCCTGGAACACGACGACGAGATCGCCCATCTTGATCGCCTCGTCGATGTCGTGGGTCACGAACAGGATCGTCTTGGCGAGCTGCTCCTGGAGCCGCAGGAACTCGTTCTGGAGGCGCTCGCGGACGATCGGGTCCACGGCCCCGAACGGCTCGTCCATGAGCATGATCGGCGGGTCCGCGGCCAGTGCCCGCGCGACGCCCACCCGCTGCCGCTCGCCGCCGGAGAGCTGGGCGGGATAGCGCTTCGCGTAGGTCGCGGGTTCGAGCCCCACCACGGACAGCAGCTCCTCGGCCCGCGCCCGCATCCGCGCCTTGTCCCAGCCCAGCAGGCGGGGCACGGTGACGACGTTGTCCTCGATCGTCTGGTGCGGGAACAGGCCGGTCTGCTGGATGACGTAGCCGATCCCGCGGCGGAGCTCGGTCGTGTCGCGCGTCGCGGCGTCCACGCCGTCGAGCAGGATCCGCCCCGACGTCGGCTCGATGAGCCGGTTGACCATCTTGAGCGACGTCGTCTTGCCGCACCCCGAGGGGCCGACGAGGACGCAGATCCGCCCCGCGGGGATCGACAGGCTGAGGTCGTTGACGGCGCCCGGGGCGCCCGCCTTCGAGGCGGCCGCGTCGTAGGACTTCGTGACGTGGTCGAACTCGACCGATGCGGCGTGCTGGGACGTGACGGGTGTCATCGGGCGACGGGCTCCTCGCGATTGCCCGAAGGCTACGCGATCGGCCCGCCGCGCGGCTCGTGGCGTGGCACCGGACGCGACCCGGTGCCACGAAGCCCCTAGACGGGGAGGGCCGCGAGGTCGCCCTCCACGACGCCGCGCTCGTTCGGGTCGGCGACGCCCTCGAGCAGCGCCTGGGCCCGTGCCTTCCACGTGGCGGCTCCCTCGAGGTCGCCCGTCGCAACGAGCGCGCGGGCCATCGCCTCGGCGGCCGCGGGGCGGTCCCAGTCCTCGATGCCCTCGCCGCCCTCGTCCAGCACCTCGTTCGCCCGCCGGGCGTGGTACACGGCCTCCGGTCCGTGGCCCAGGACGCTGTACACGCGGGCGAGCATCCAGTGACCCCGCGCCTCGTTGGCGGCGTTGCCGACCTGGCGCCAGTGCCACGCGCTCGCGTGCGCGGTGTCGATCATCTCGGCGTCGTCGCGGGCGGTGCGGTCCTCGCGCTCCAGGATGTCCCAGGTGCGGTTGAACAGGCCCGCGGCGAGTGCGCGCTGGGTGTCACGGTCGAGCGTGGGGGGCGGGGGGGGGGTGGGCACGGCAAGGTCCTCGTGTGGATGATGGTCGGGGTTGGCAGGGCCCGGGGCCCAGTCGTGGGCTGGGGAGCGAGTCGGGCTAGCCGGCGTGCCCGCCCGCTCGTCGGCGTTCAGCGACAGCATGTGCAGCCGGTGGAGCGCCCGCTGCAGCCTCGCCGTCCGGGCCTCCAGGCGCACGCGCTCCTCCCGGAGGATCGTGGCCCGGGTCGCCGGCTCGTCGGCTTCGAGCAGCGCCCTGATCGCGGGCAGGCTGAGCTCCAGGTCCCGGAGCGCCGCGACCGCGCGAGCCACCTGCAGCTGGTCACGCCGATAGCGGCGGTACCCGGTGGACGGGTCCACGTCGGCCGGCGCGAGGACGCCCTCGTCGTCGTAGTGACGCAGGGCGCCGACGGTCAGCCCGGCCTCGCGGGCGAACCGGCCGATCGGAAGGAGCTCGTCGTCCATGCGCGCATCCTGAACCCTCGGGCCACCCGAGAGTCAAGCCCCGGTCCGGGGAGCCCGGCTAGGCGTTGTCCAGCTCGCGCGAGATCGCCCGGAGGATGAACCGTGCCGCCTCGGCGGACTTGCCGCCCAGCTTCTGGCCGTCGTCCTGCTCCAGGGCCACCGAGAGGTCGGCCAGCATCGCCACGAGGATCGGGGTCTTCTGCAGCGCCCCCGACTCGAACGCGGCCTCCAGGCCCGCCTCGGCCCGACGGGCGTTCTCCACGGCGTGACCCTTCGCCTCCATCGCTTCGCGGAACTCGGCGCGCGCCGCGGCGGCGGCAGGACCGGTGCTGGGCATGGTCACCCTCCTCGGTTGGGTGCTACGGCGCCCTCGGCGTCCGGGACCGGCGCGCGCCCCTCGGCGATCGCCCGCTCCTGCCACCGCCGGGCGCGCCACTCCGGCTCAAGGACGCTCATGTGGATCTCGTCCCACCACCGGCCGTCGCGCCAGATCGCCTCGCGGGAGCGGCCCTCCGTGACGAAGCCGACCCGCTCGTACGCCCGGATCGCGCGCTCGTTGAAGGCGAACACGGACAGGGCCACCCGGTGCAGCCCGAGCGAGCCCAGGGCGTGGTCCACCATCAGCGACGTCGCCTCGCCGCCGTAGCCCTTCCCCCAGGCGTCCCGCTCGCCGATCGTGATGTGGAACAGCGCCGAGCCGTTGTCGCCGTCGAGCTGACTGAACGCGCACGACCCGATGAGGCGGTTCGTCTCGCGCACGTGGATGCCCATCGCCAGGCTGTCCGACCCGAGCGCCCGCATCGTGAAGAAGCGCTCGATCTCCTCGGCCCGCATGGGGCCGTCCTGGTAGCGCGTCAGCCGCGCGACCTCGGGATCCTGGTACCAGCGCATGAAGTCGCGCAGGTTGTCGCGCGTGTGGCGCCGGAGCACGACGGTGGCGCCGTCGAGGTGGTCCGGGAACCAGCGCCGGTGGAGCATCGCGGACACCCTATACCATCGCCCCCATGCGCCGCTGGAGCGAGATCGCCGAACAGGTCGCGGCCACGACGAAGACGTCCGAGAAGACGGCGATCCTCGCGGGCTACCTCGCCTCGCTCGCCCCCGAGGAGCTGCCGGTCGCGGCCGTGTTCCTGACCGGGCGCCCGTTCCCGGAGACGGACCAGCGGACCATCGGGATCGGGTGGTCCGGCATGAGCGGCGCGGTGCTGCGGGTGGCCGGCGCGGACGCGGGCGCGCTCGGGCGCGCGTACGACGAGTCCAGCGACGTGGCGCTGGCCGTCGCCGCCGTGCTGCGGGACGCCGGCCATGCCCCGCCGCCTGCCGGGGAGCCAACCTTGCTGGAGACGCGGGACGCGTTCGCGGCGATCGAGTCCGCGCAGGGCGCCGGCGCCAAAGCCGAGCTGCTCGAGGCGCTCCTGCGGCGCGCCTCCCCGGCGACCGCGGCCGCGATCGTCAAGGTGATGTCGGGCGAGCTCCGGATCGGCCTGCGCGAGGGGCTGCTCGAGGCCGCGCTCGCGAAGGCGTTCGATCGCCCGCTGGACGCCGTGAAGCGAGCCGGGATGCTCACCGGCGACATCGGCCGGACCGCGGTGCTCGCCCGCGAGGACCGCCTGGACGACGCCGCGATGACGCTGTTCCACCCGCTCAAGTTCATGCTCGCCTCGCCGGCCGAGGACGCAGCGGAGATCGTCCGCCGCCTGGGCCCCACCGTCTGGGTCGAGGACAAGTACGACGGGATCCGGTGCCAGCTCCACCGGCGCGGCGACGAGGTCCGGCTGTACTCGCGCGACCTCAACGACATCAGCGGCCAGTTTCCCGAGGTGGTGGAGGGCGCCCGCGGCCTCCCGTGGGCCGGGATCCTCGACGGCGAGATCCTCGCCTACAGGGACGGCGTCGTGCTCCCGTTCCTCCAGCTCCAGGCACGCCTCGGGCGCAAGAACCCCTCGGCGAAGATCCTGGCGGAGGTCCCGGTGATCTACGTCGCGTGGGACGTGCTGGGCATGGACCGCGACCAGGACACCGTCGTCACGCCGCTGCTCGAACGGCCGCTCACCGAGCGTCGCGCGGCGCTGGAGGCGCTCACCCTGCCCATGGCCGAGGACGGCGGCCGGTTCGCGCTCAGCCACCTCGCGTCGGTGGACTCGGTGGACGGGCTGGAGGCGGCGTTCGCCGAGGCCCGGGCGCGACGCAACGAGGGGCTGCTGGTCAAGGACCCGACGAGCGGGTACTCGCCCGGCCGGCGCGGCCTCGGCTGGCTCAAGATGAAGAAGGCGCTCGCGACGATCGACTGCGTCGTCGTGGGCGTGGAGGTGGGCCACGGCAAGCGCCACGGCGTCCTGTCCGACTACACGTTCGCGGTCCGGGACGAGGCGTCGGGCCAGCTCGTCACGATCGGGAAGGCGTACTCGGGGCTGACCGACGCCGAGATCGCCGAGATGACCCGCTGGTTCGAGGCCCACACGATCAGCCGTCACGGCCGGTACCGGGTGGTGGAGCCCGAGGTGGTCGTCGAGGTGGCCTTCGACGTGATCATGCGATCGTCCCGCCACAAGTCCGGGTTCGCGCTGCGCTTCCCGCGGATCGCGAACCTGCGCCCGGACAAGCCCGTCGGCGAGATCGACACGCTGGCCACCGTCACCCGCCTGTACGAGGGCCTCCAGCTGGGCGCCGAGCACCTGGTGACGGCACGCGCCAGGCAGTAGCCCGGGACCGCCGAGGGGGTCGCCCGGCGGGGTCGCGCGCCCGTATGCTGACGCCGCGACCGTGAGCACGGGGGCCGCACGCACGAGGGACGCCACATGTTCGCCGCCTTCAACGATCTCCATCGGCTGGAGGTCACGCTCTACACCGACGCCCTCATCACGCACGGGTTCGTCAGGACCCGCCAGCACCGCGTGACCGACATCCTCAACCTGGCCGAGGACCCGTTCCTCATCCTGGAGGACGTCACGGTCGAGGAGTTCGGCGCCCACGGGGAGCCGATCACGGCCGCGTTCGCGCAGATCAACCTGGACGCGGTGCTGTTCGCCGTCGCCACGACCCCCGTGGAGCCCGTTGCGGAGCTGCGGACGCCGAAGGCCAAGGCCGACGCGATCATCTCGATCCCGCCGTTCCGCGTCACGGGGACGATGCACCTGCTCCCGACGGAGGGGAACATGCGGGCGGCGCTCTCCGAGCTGCACGGCCGCTTCCTGCCGATCACGGACGCCACGTTCTGGTCGGACCACGTCGGCGAGCCGCGCCAGACCGCCACGGTCGTGGCCATCAACCACAAGCGGGCGCAGATCCTGGCGCCGCACAAGCCGGTCGACCCGTGGGCCGGGATCGACTCGCCGGCCGAGGCGGGGTCTGCCGGCGGTGGGCTCATCGGCGAGGGCACGGCCGCGGAGCAGCGCTCGTCGGAGCCGCCCGCGCCGCCTGAGCTGGACCCGTGGCGCGGCATCGACCCGCCCGCGGAGAGCTGATATCCACCGGCCCAGGGACACGAGGAAAGGAAATGACGGGGTCAGGCGACCCGCGACCCGCGGCGCTCCTCACCGGTGTCGGCCGGCTGAATACGATCGCGGCGGGCATCGCCGCGCGCCTGGCCGACGACGGCTGGGACCTCGCCCTGTCCTACTGGCGCCCATACGACGCGGCGCTGCAGGCCGGGTCCGCCGACGACGAGCCCAGCCGCATCGCGGACGACCTCCGCGCGCGTGGTGCGACGGCGGTCCTTCTTCCTGGCGACCTCTCGGACCCCGGCGTCCCGGACCGGCTCGTGGCGGACGCGGTCGCGGCGCTCGGACCGCTCCGCGGCCTCGTGCTGTCGCACGCGCAGTCGCACGACTCGGGGATCATGGACACGACGGTCGAGGCGTTCGACCGCCACATGGCCGTCAACGCCCGCGCCAGCTGGCAGCTCATCGCCGCGTTCGCGCGGCAGGCCGTCGGCGGCGGCGCGATCGTCGCCCTGACCAGCGACCACTCCGCGTTCAACATGCCGTACGGGGCATCCAAGGGCGCGCTCGACCGGATCGTGAGGGCCGCCGCGGTCGAGCTCGGGGACCGGGGCATCCGGGTCAACGCCGTCAACCCGGGCCCCGTGGACACGGGCTGGATCGACGACGACCTCCGGGAGACGCTCTCGCGGCGACAGCCCACCGGACGGCTCGGGACGCCGGCCGACGTCGCGCGGATGGTGGCGTTCCTGCTCTCCGACGACGGCGCGTGGACGTCGGGGCAGGTCATCCACACGGACGGCGGCTTCTCCGCCTGACGGGCTAGCGGTCGACCGGCAGGTCCAGGCGGTCGCCCCACTCGGCCCAGCCGCCGTCGTACACCGCCACGTCCTCGTACCCCAGCAGGTTGAGCACGTACGCGAGCTTGGCGGCGGCGACGCCCGACCCGTCGTAGCAGACCAGGCGGCGGCCGCGGGTGATGTTCGCCTTGAGCAGGATCGAGCGCAGCTCGGCGGCATCGCGCAGGTGCTGGGTCCCCGGCTGGTGCATCGTCGCGACCGGGACGTTGACGGCTCCCGGGATGTGTCCCAGGCGCCGGACGTTGCCCTCGAAGCCGCGGTACTCGGCCGGACCGCGGGCGTCCACGAGCAGCACGTCCGGCGCCCCGAGGAGGCCCCGCACATCCGCGGTCGTGAGACGCTCGCGGACCTGGGCCCGCGGCGTGAACGAGGCGGCGACCGGGACCACCTCGCCGTTCGCGATCGGGTGGCCGCCGTCGAGCCAGGCGTGCCAGCCCCCCTCCAGGATCCGCGCCGACTCGTAGCCGTAGGCCCGCAGGGACCACCAGATCCGGGACGAGAAGTAGGACACCGTGTCGTCGTACAGCACGACCGAGGTGCCGTCACCGACGCCGGCCTTGCCCATCACCGCGCCCAGCCGGTCGGGTGCCGCGAGCAGCAGCGCGTCCGCGCCCTCCGGGACGTCGATGACGTCCGTCCGCCAGTCCATGTACACCGCGCCCGGCACGTGGCCCGTGGCGTAGAGCTGGCGGGCGGTGCCGTCGGGGCGCCAGCGGGCGTCGATGACCCGCAGGTCAGGGCGACCGAGATTCTCGGCCAGCCACTCGGCCGTGGCGATGAGCTCCGGGCGCGCGATGCCGGCCAAGGGCGGCCTCCGAGTGGGGTGACGGGCGTGGGTCGGGGTGCGGGGCCCGCCCGTATGATAGGGCCGTGGTATCCCCCTTCATGGCCGACCCGGAGAAGGTCGCGGCGATCCGCGCCGGGATGCCGGCGACGGGCGCGGGCATCTACCTCAACGCCGGGAGCGCGGGACCCATCCCGGCCGAGACGCAGCGGGCGATGGACGAGCAGGCCGCGCGCGAGCTCGCCGTCGGACGGGCGAGCGGGGCCCAGTTCGCCGAGGTCCTGGACCGCCAGGCAGAGCTCCGTGCCTCGATCGCGGCCGTCCTCGTGGCCGACCCGGACGACATCGCGCTCACCCACTCGACGACGGACGGGATGAACCTCGCGATCAACGCCCTGCCGTGGGTGACCGGCGACCGCGTGATCACGACCCGCCACGAGCACCTGGGGGCGCTGGGGCCGCTGTTCGCCCTGCGTGATCGCCTGGGCGTCGAGATCGAGTTCGTCGACATCGGCGACGGCGGCGACGACGAGCGGACGCTCGCCGAGATCGAGGCGGCGCTCGTGCGGCCCGCACGGGCCGTCGTCCTGAGCCACGTCCTGTGGACCACGGGCGCGGTGCTGCCGGTCGCCCGGATCGGGCTGCTCGCGCGTGCCGCCGGCGCCGTCACGATCGTGGACGCCGCCCAGGCCGCCGGAGCCATCCCCGTGCGCGTCGAGGAGCTGAACGTCGAGGCGTACGCCATCCCGGGCCAGAAGTGGCTGCTGGGACCCGAGGGCATGGGCGCGCTGTGGGCGCGGGGCGACTGGGCACGCGGCGTCGTGCCCGCGTCGGCCGGCTACATCTCGTTCGGCACGCCGGACCCGCAGGCGCCCGTGCTGTGGCCGCACGCGCGCCGCTTCGAGGTCGGGTTCTTCCACCGGCCGTCGATCATCGGCCTCGCCCGGAGCTGTGGCTGGCTCACCATGTACGTCGGCCTCCCGTGGTCGCAGCAGCGGGCGACGCACCTCGCCCGGTCGGCCGCGGACCGCCTGGCGGCGATCGAGGGCGTGGAGCTCCTGACGCCACGCGGCAACATGGCGACGCTCGTCACGTTCCGGATCGCGGGCTGGCCCGCCGCGACCGCCGTCGCCGAGCTCTCCGCCCGCACCTTCGCGATCATCCGGGACCTGCCGACACTGGACGCGCTCCGGATCTCCGTCGGCTTCTGGAACACCGAGGAGGAGCTGGAGCGGTTCGCCGAGGGCGTGGCGCTGCTCGCTACACACACGCCCGACACGATCCCGCCGCGTCGGACGCTCACCGTCCTCGGCTCGGACGACAGCCCGCTCCGGTGAGCGCGCCCGTGCCGTCCAGCGCTCCCCGCCCGCGTCCCGAGGTCCGCCGGCGTGGCTTCGTGGAGGTCCGCTGGCGCCAGTTCCGGCGCGCCCCCCGGCCGGTCTTCCGGGCGGTCATGAGCAGCCTCCTCGTGGCCCTCGTGCTCGGCATCTCGTTCCTCGCCTACGACATCGCCCTCGACAGGGGCGCCAGCCTCCCGGGCGGCGACCTCCGGCTCGCGTTCCTCGTCGTGTACGTGCTCGCGGTCGTCGTCGTGGGGTCGGTGGTGACGTGGCTCGTCGTCCCGCTGCCGTCGGGCGCCGGCGGCGCTCGGGCCACCCGGACGCCCTGGAGCCTGGCGCTCGGGCTGTTCGCCGCCGTCCCGATCGCCTACCTGGTGCTGGTCGCGCTGCACGAGATCGTGAAGCCGCTCCTCGTCTGACGCATCGGTCGGGGCTCCCCGCCACCTCGGGCTCGGCGCTCGGACGGCCGTCCGAGGGTGAGACATCCGTCGACGGGGCCGCTATCATCGGACCAGGGGTCAGCTCCGACCCGAAGCACGAGGGTCTCGTGGCCAACGACGAACGCCACATGGCGCTGCCGAAGCTCTACGGCCAGCCTGCCTACGCGCGCCCGTCGATCGTGCCGGTAGCGCCCGTCGAGCGGCCCTTCGACCCCGATGACCTGCCCCTCGAGGCGGACCAGACGCACGAGGAGCGGGAGCTCGTGGCCCAGGTCGAGGGCGCCCACTACTCGGGCGGCCAGGTCGGCGAACCCGTGTCCGTGGGCGGCGGGCGGGAGGGCTCACCCATGCTGCGGGGCCGGCCGTTCAGGCTGGGCTCGATCACGTCCCGGTTCAAGGGCGACGGCGGGTCCTCCGCCGGGGCCTGAGCCTCGTGGGGGAGTAGCTCAATCGGTCAGAGCGGCGGGCTTATATCCCGCTGGTTCCAGGTTCGAGTCCTGGCTCCCCTACCACGCTTCCGTCGACCGTCCGCCCGGGGACGCCGGTCAGCGTGACGGCTGCGCAACCGACCGGATCAGCTCCACGAGACGCTCGCGGCGCTCGGTCGTCAGGCCACGCTGGACGGGCAGCGCCTCGAGCCATCCCTTGAGGTCCGCGGAGGGGATCACCGCGCACGCCGGCGAGCGGTCGACGCGCGGGTCGTCGCTGACGATCGCGGCGTAGACGCGGACGACGAAGTCGCGGTCGTGCGTGGCGAGCCAGCCCTTCACCCGCTCGGCGTCGCGCGCGGCGCGGTCCACCGGTCCCTCCACCGGGATCCAGCGGCCGCGCCCGTCGCGGACCTCCCAGCGCGTGCCGACGTGGCGGCTCACGGACGGCGGCGGCACGTCTCCCAGGACGAGGATGCCGAACGGCCCCAGCACGAGCTCGTGGATCCGGCGGCCGCCCGGGAGCAGGAGGTCGGTCGCGGCCAGGTGCTCCGGTCCGAGCGCCTTCGCCAGCCGCGGGGTGATGGCGGTGGGTCGCAGGGCCGCCGCGGCCTCGATCGTGGCGGCGATCCGCGCGAACCCGATGAGCATGAACCCTGCGGGAACGAGGATCGCGAAGCCCCAGGCGCCGACGCCGATCGCCATCTGCATCGCGGTAGGCCGGCCGACCGGGATGAACCCGTTGACGAGCGACGTGCCGAGGCACAGCCACGCGAGCATGGCGCCCGCGAGCAGGAGGAGGACGGCGGTCGCGGCCGAGCGCAGCACGGCGAGCCGCTCGCCGCGGGCATTGGGGACGTGGGCGGCAATGACCTGCATGGACGGATGGTGGCCGATCGGCGCGGGCGCGCGACTGGCCCCTTCCGGCTACGTAGGTGGTGACGGGGGTACGGACGCCCACACCGAACCGCACCGGACCACCCAGCCCCGGTGCGGCGCGGCACCACCAATGTCACTGCCCGCGACGCCCGCCCGAGCCCGCGCGCCGCACGTGGGGGCGATGGCACCGCCGCCGGTCCCTCCCCCGTCGGGACCCCCGTACCATAGCGGGCCGCCGACGCCGCTCCGATGCTCCGTCACGGAACCCCGCCACTCGGGGGCCGGAGGAGGCTGCAGAGACGGCGTTGACGCAGACCCAGGCAGGCATCGGCGCGATCACGAGGGGACTGGGACGCCCGGCGTTCCGTGCCGCCTTGGCCGCCGCGCTCCTGGTCGCTGTCACGGTCCTGCCCGCCACCGCGGCGGACGGCCCCACGTCGCTCGTCAATCCCGACGTCAGCCCGACGACCGCGACGACCACGACCGTGATCTCGTTCGCGGTCACGTTCCGCAACTCGCAGGGCAGCCAGCCCCTGTACGTGCGGGTGAAGATCGGCGACGCGCTCCACGACATGCGCCCCAGCACGGATTCGCAGGACTGGAAGAAGGGCGGGCGGTTCGTCTACTCGACGAAGCTCAAGGCCGGGACGTACGACGTCACCTTCTTCGCCTCCGACGAGAAGCGCCACGAAGCCCAGCTCTCGGGCGGAACCGTCACGGTCAGCCCGGCGCCGACGCCGACGCCGAAACCCACGCCGAAGCCGACGCCCAAGCCCACGCCCAAGCCGACCCCGAAGCCCACCGCGAAGCCCCAGCCCACCGCGAGGCCCACGCCCAGGCCCACGCCGAGACCCACGTCCAGGCCAACCGTGA
>JAICUV010000284.1 GCA_025935655.1 Chloroflexota bacterium
GAACGGGGTAGACAACGTTTACTGCGAACAGATATCGTTTACTGCCTCACCACCTCCGGCCCCCTCGCGCGAAGGAGTCGTGCCTTGTCACGCGAACCTGCGGACGTGCTCATCGTCGGTGCCGGCGCCTCGGGAGGCGTCGTCGCCCTGCGGCTGGCCGAGGCCGGGTTCCGCGTCGTCTGCCTCGAGCAGGGCGACTGGCACGACAAGGCCGAGTACCGCGGGCCGGAGCTGGACTGGGAGCTGACCATGCGCAAGCAGTGGTCCACGAGCCCCAACGTCCGCGGCCTCGCCGCCGACTACCCGCTGGACGAGACGGACGCGGACGTCTCCCCGCTCATGTTCAGCGGCGTCGGCGGCTCGATGCTCATCTTCGCGGGCGCCTGGCCCCGGATGCTGCCGTCGGACTTCCGGGTCCGGTCGCTCGACGGGATCGCGGACGACTGGCCGCTCACGTACGACGAGCTGCTCCCCTACTACGAGCGCAGCGACCGCGCATTCGGCGTCTCGGGGATGGGCGGCGACCCGGCCTACCCGCCCGGCGGGGAGGATCCGCCGCTGCCGCCGCTGCCGCTGGGCAAGGGCGGGCTCAAGGTCGCCCGCGCGCACACCCGCCTGGGATGGCACTGGTGGCCGGAGCCCAACTCCATCCTCTCGGCGCCCTACGACGGCCGACGTCCGTGCGTCCAGCGCGGCACCTGCCAGCAGGGCTGCAACGAGGGCGCCAAGGCGTCGACGGACCTCACCCCCTGGCCCAAGGCCATCGGCCTGGGCGCACGACTCATCACGGGCGCCCGGGTCCGCCGGCTCGAGACCAACGCCGCCGGGCTCGCGACCGGCGCGACATGGCTCGACCGCGACGGCGCCGAGCACTTCGAGCCGGCGAAGGTCGTCGTCCTCGCCGCGAACGCGATCGGCTCCACGCGCCTGTTGCTGCTGTCCGGCGGCGACGCGCACCCGGACGGCCTCGCGAACTCGTCCGGGCTCGTCGGCAAGCGGCTGATGATGCACCCGTTCGCGAACGTCGGCGGGCTGTTCGACGAGGACCTCGAGTCCTGGCAGGGCCAGTTCGGCTGCTCGATCGAGTCGTTCGAGTTCTACGAGACCGACGAGAAGCGAGGGTTCGTCCGCGGCGCGAAGTGGGGCCTCGCGCCCACGTTCGGGCCGATCAACGCGGCCCTGCCCAGCCGCGCCGGGACGCAGGTCTGGGGCCCGGACCACCACCTCCACGTGCGTTCGCACCTCGGCCGGGGCGCGAACTGGGGGCTGTTCGGCGAGGACCTGCCGGACGAGGCCAACCGGATCACGCTGTCGAGGACGCTCACCGACTCCTCGGGCATCCCGGCGCCGGAGGTCCACTACAAGGTCTCGGACAACTCCCGGCGACTGCTCGACTTCCACATCGAGAAGGCGACCGAGTCCCTGCGCGAGGCCGGCGCCCACACCGTCGAGGTCGACCGCCTGATGCGCTACTCCGGGTGGCACCTCCTCGGGACCGCACGCATGGGCGCCGACCCGCGCACCTCCGTCCTCGACCGCTGGAACCGCACCCACGACGTCCCCAACCTGTACGTCGTCGACGGCTCGAGCTTCGTCACCTCCGCGGGCGTGAACCCGACCTCGTCGATCTGCGCGCTCGCCCTGCGGGCCGCGGACCACATGGTCGAGACCCGCTTCGAGCAGCAGGTGCCGGTGTGAGCGACGACCCCCTCGCCGCCTTCGACCCGGCGGCGCGCGCCGCGTTCACGGCCGTGGCCGAGCAGCTCATCCCGGCCGCCCACGGGATGCCGTCCGCCGGCGAGATCGTGGGCGACGCGCGCCTCGCGTTCGTGCTGCGCGCGCGACCCGACCTGCTCGAGCCGCTGCGCGAGGCGCTTCGCCCCGGGCTCGGTGCCGACGCGCCGTCCCGGCTCGCGACGCTGGAGCGCGAGGCGCCCGAGCTGCTCGGCGTCCTCCAGCAGGTCGTCGTCTTCGGGTACTACACCGACAAGGGGGTACGGGACCTCCTCGGCTACCCCGGCCAGGAGGCGAAGACGCTCTACTCCTGGAAGGTCCCGGACTTCATCGAGGAGGGCCTGACCGACCAGGTCCTCGCCCGCGGCCCCGTGTGGCGCGACCCGGCGACGGGCCGCCGCGCCGAGCCCGCCTGACACCGCGCGAGCAGGAGAACGCCATGGTCGCCCCCGCATCCACGTCCTGGCTGGACACGTTCCTCGCGTCGTGGCGCCCCGGGACCGGCGAGCCGCGCGACATCCGCGAGCCCGCGACCGGCCGGCCGTTGCTGACCATCGCCCAGTCCACCGTCGGGGACGTCGCGGCGGCCGCTCGCCGTGCGAAGGCGGCCCAGCCCGCCTGGGCCGCGACGAGCTACGACGAGCGTGCCCGGATCCTGCGGCGCGCCGCCGAGATCTACGAGGCGCACCGTCCGGAGTTCGGCAGCTGGACCCAGCGGGAGACCGGCGCGGTCCACGGGAAGATGCACCACGAGCAGGACTTCGCCGTGGGCGAGCTCCACGCCGCCGCGACGATGCCCTTCCAGCCGTACGGCCAGCTGGTGCCGAGCGTCGTCCCGGGACGCCTCTCGATGCTCCGCCGGATCCCCGTCGGCGTCATCGGCGTGATCACCCCCTGGAACTCCCCGAGCGTGCTGGGCATGCGCGTCGTCGCGCCGGCCCTGGCCGTCGGCAATGCCGTGATCCTCAAGCCCGATCCGCAGACGCCGGTCAGCGGCGGCGCGATGTTCGAGGCGGTGTTCCGCGAGGCCGGGCTGCCGAACGGCCTGCTCCAGGTCGTCCTCGGCGACGCCGAGGTGGGCGAGGCCATCGTGACCGACCCCAACCTGACCCGGATCTTCTTCACGGGCTCCACGGAGGCCGGCCGGAGGGTCGGCGCGCTGGCCGGCGAGCGGCTGAAGCGCGTCTCGCTCGAGCTCGGGGGCAACAACGCGTTCGTCGTCCTCGACGACGCCGACATCGAGGCCGCCGCCTCGGCGGGCGCCTTCGCGTCGTTCCAGTTCCAGGGCCAGGTCTGCTTCGCGACGGGGCGCCACATCGTCCATCGCAGCGTCGCGGAGGCCTACGTCGGCCTGCTGGCCGAGAAGGCGCGGCGGCTCCGCTTGGGCGACCCGTATCGCGAGGAGGTCGACCTGGGCCCGATCGTCAACGAGCAGCAGCTGGCGCGGGTCGACGACATCGTCCGCCGCTCGGTCGGCGCGGGCGCGCGTGTCGTCGTGGGTGGCGAGCACGAGGGCCTGTTCTACCGGCCGACCGTCCTCGCGGACGTGACGACCGAGCACGCGGCGTGGCGCGAGGAGGTGTTCGGCCCGGTCGCGCCGGTGATCACCTTCGACACCGACGACGAGGCGCTCGCGCTCGCGAACGACAGCGAGTACGGCCTCTCGGGGGCCGTGTACTCGCGCTCGATCTCGCGTGGCCTGGCACTGGCCCAGCAGATCCGCAGCGGGATGGTCCACGTCAACGACCAGACCGTGAACGACGAGGCGACGATCCCGTTCGGCGGGATGGGCGCGTCGGGGAACGGGAGCCGCTTCGGTGGTCCGGCCAACTGGGACGAGTTCACCGAGTGGCAGTGGGTCACCGTCCGCGACGACCCGCGCTCCTACCCGTACCCGTACTGAGCGGGCCGGAGATCCCTCCATGGCGTCCATCACCGAGGTCGCGAAGCTCGCCGGGGTGTCGATCGCCACGGCCTCGCGGGTCGTGTCCGAGGCCGATTACCCGGTCAGCGCCCCGACCCGCGAGCGTGTCCTCGAGGCCGCGCGGACGCTCGACTACGTCCCGAACGCGCTCGCGCGCGGGCTCCACAAGAGCCAGGTGCCGGTGGTCGGCGTCATCGTCCACGACATCACCGACCCGTACTTCGCCGAGGTCGTCCGCGGGGTCGAGGACGCGGCCGCCACGTCCGGGTTCCTCGTGATCACGTGCAGCTCCGAGCGGGACCCCGAACGGGAGCGGGAGTACGTCCGGTTGCTGCGCTCGATGCGCGTGGCGGCGGTGATCTTCGCGGGCAGCGGGCTGGACGACCCGGCGCTCACCGACGAGCTCGCCCGCCACGTGGACGGGATGCGCGCGTTCGGGGCCGCCGTCGTGCACCTGTCGCCGCACGCGCTGGGCGAGCCCGAGGTCAGCGTCGACAACGCCGGCGGGATCGC
>JAICUV010000192.1 GCA_025935655.1 Chloroflexota bacterium
CTCCACGATCTCGTCGTGGCTGGGGGCCGGGTTGTGCTCGAGGAGCGCGCAGGCGAGGAGCTCCATCCCCGGCGTGCAGTAGCCGCACTGGAAGCCGTTCGCCTCGAGGAACGCGCGCTGGACCGGGTGGAGGCCCTCCGCGGGTGTCACGCCCTCGAGCGTCGTCACGCGTCGTCCGGCGACGTCCTCCACGGGGAGCAGGCACGACAGCATCGGCTCGCCGTCCACCAGCACGGTGCACGAGCCGCAGCCACCCTGCCGGCAGCCATCCTTGACCGAGGTGTGGCCGAGCTGCGTGCGGAGGACGCCCTGGAGGGTGGCGAGCGGGCTCGCCAGGACCTCCACGTCGCGCCCCGAGAGCTCGAAGCGCACGATCGCGGCGCCCATCTACGCGTCCCTCCCTGGCTGTGCGGCGAGGCCGCTGAGCACCCGCTCCACGATGACGCCGACCATCCGCCGGCGGTACCACTCGCTGGCCACGGCGTCGGTGAACGGGTCCGCGTCGTCGGTCGCCGCCGCCGCGGCGTTCGCGATGGTCTCGGCGGTGAGCGGCGAGCCCGAGAGCGCGGCCTCCGCGGCGCGTGCGCGGACCGGGTGCGGCCCCACGGCACCGAGCGCGATCCGCGCGTCAGCGACGCTCCCGCCCTGGGTCCCCAGGTGCACCGCGACCGTCACGACCGCGGGGGTGTTGGCCGCCCGGCGTCCGAACTTGCGGAATGCGTCAGCGCCCGTCGCCAGGGGGACGGTGATCGCCGTCAGGAGCTCGTCGGGGGCGAGGGCCGTGCCCAGGAAGCCGGTCCAGAAGGCACCGATGGGGATCGCGCGCGTGCCGTCCGGGCCCGTGAGCTCGACCGCCGCGTCAAGCGCGAGCAGCGCCGTCGCCACGTCGCCGCCGGGCGGCGGCGTGAACAGGTTGCCGCCGACCGTCGCCATGTTGCGGACCGCCCAGCTGGCCGTGCGGCGCGCGGCGTCGGCGAGGAGCGGCGAGTGGGCCTGGTCCGCGAGCGCGGTCAGGGTCGTCATCGCGCCGATGCGCAGGGTGTCATCAGTGCGCTCGATGCCGTCGAGGCCCGTCCGCCGGAGACCCATCACGAGGCGCGGCAGCGAGATGCCCTCGTTGATCAGCGGCATCGCCACCGTCCCGCCGGCGATGACCAGCAGGTCCGGCCCGTGCTCGCCGAGCAGCGCCAGCGCCTCGGGGACCGAGGCCGGCTGGAAGTAGGTCGAGACCGTCACTCGGGACCCTCCGTGGTCATGGTCAGGCGCCCGTCGAGGGCGCGGAGCCCCTGCTCGACGAGCGATTCGGCGAGACGTTCGGCAAACCGGCCGTCCAGGCGGGCGAGTGGGCCCTGGATCGTGCCGCTGCCGTGCCAGGTGATCGTGGTGCCCGCGGCGAGGGCCGGGGTGCCGGCTCCGCCCGTGGCCGCGTCCTCGGCGAGCTCGAAGGCGGCCTTGCCGGTGATGGAGCCCATCGGCCCATCCACGCGGCCGTCCAGGCCTGCGCGCTCCGGCGCGTCGACGTCCACGAGGCGGACGTGCGTGCGGTAGCTGCCGACGGCGCCCGGGAGGCGGAGCGTGATCCGGCCCTCGTACTCGTCGGGCGCGACCTCCGCCACCGATTCGCAGCCCGGGATCACCGCGAGGAGCGTCCGCGGGTCGCGGATCGCGGCGAACACCGCGTCGCGCGGGGCGCGCATGTGCTGGGTGCCGTGGACGTTCACGGGACGGCCGTCCTGGCGGGCTTCGTCGCGTGGGCGAGTGCGGCTTCGACGTGGTCCAGGTGGGCGCCCATCGCGAGCGCCGCCGCGTCCGCGTCGTGGGCCCCGAGCGCGTCGACGATCGCCACGAGGTCGGCGAGGGCCCGCTCGCGCGTCGCCCGGGTGGCGCCGGTCCGCTCGCGGCTGACCTTGGCCAGCGTGTTGATGATCCGCATGAACTGCGCGAGCAGGAAGTTGCCCGCCGCGGCACAGACCGCGTCGTGGACGGCGATGTCGAGGCCGGCGAACCGGTCCGCGTCGCCCAGCGAGGTGCGCAGCTGGCGAATGAGGGTGTCGAGCGCGTCGAGCTCGTCCGGGCTGATCCGTGCGGCCGCCAGCCGGGCGTTGCCCACCTCCACGATGCGCCGGGTCTCGATGACCTGGGCGAGCGCCACCGCGTCCTTGGAGAACACGAAGTCGAGGTGGGAGACGAGCGCCTGCGGCTCGAGCGACGTGATGTACGTGCCCGCCCCCTGCCGGATGTCGACGACGTTCATGATCGCGAGCGCCCGCAGCGCCTCGCGCAGGACCGGGCGGCTGACGTGCATCGCCGCGGCGAGCTCGCGTTCCGCGGGGAGCTTGTCGCCGGGACGGAGCTGCTCCTCGCGGATGAGGTCCAGCACGCGGGCGGCGATCTCCTCCGGGAGCGTGCTGCGGTTGACGACGGCGAACTGGGGCCACGGCGTCGGGGCGCCCTTGCCCGTCGCCAGCGCCACCCGTGCGTCGCCCACCACCACTCGCCAGGCCTCCTCACCCGGCCGTCCGGCCGTTGACGGGATGCTAGGTCTGTCTGATAAAGTCGTCAACTGGTCAGACCAATTGATCCCGGCGCTGGAGGCACCCCCCGATGATCGAGCGGCACATCACCTTCGATGTCCACCCGGACCAGACCGAGGCGTTCGAGCGCTTCTTCACCGAGCAGTACCGTCCCCCGGTGCTCGACATGCCCGGGATCATCGAGTGCTCCCTCCTGCGCGAGGCGGACAGCGCGACGCAGTACCAGATGGTCTTCCGCTGGGAGGCGGCCGAGGACGCGGTCGCGTGGCGCGTCAGCGAGATCCACCAGGGCCTGCAGCCGGGGCTCAACGCGCTCCACGGCGGCATGGTGATCGTGGCGTACACGAAGGTCGCGTGATGGCGGACGAGCGGTTCCTGGTCACGGGCGGGACCGGGTGCATCGGCTCGTGGGTCGTGCGGGCCCTCGTCCGCGAGGGCGTCCCGGTGACCGTGCTCGCGTCGAGCGGCCGGGTCGATCGGCTGCGGCTCATCCTCTCCCCCGCCGAGCTCGCCGCGGTCTCGGTGATCCGGGGCGATGTCACCGACGTCGACGCGCTCGAGGGCATCGCCAGGGACGCGCGGGTCACCGCGGTCATCCATCTCGCGGCGCTCCAGCTGCCGCTGTGCGCGGCGGACCCGATCAACGGCGCGCGGGTCAACGTCCAGGGCACGGCCGCGATGTTCGAGCTCGTGCGCCGGCTGGAGCTCGGGCGGATCGTGTACGCGAGCAGCGCCGCGGTCTACGGCCCGGCGACGGCGTACGCGGACGAGGTCGTCGGCCCGGACGCGCCGCTCGCCCCGACGTCCCACTACGGCGTGTTCAAGATGGCCAACGAGGGCGCCGCGCGCGTCTACGCGGACGCATGGGGCATCGCGAGCATCGGGCTCCGGCCACACTCCGCGTACGGGCCCGGTCGCGACCAGGGCGTCACGTCCAAGCCCACCGTGGCGATGATCGCCGCCGCGGGCGGCCGGCCGTTCCACGTCGACTTCGGCGGCAGCTACCAGTTCCAGTTCGTCGAGGACGTGGCGGCGGCGTTCGTCGCTGCGGCGCGGTCCAGCCGGCCCGGTGCCGAGGTGTTCAGCATCGGTGGGCCGCGGATCGCCGTGGAGGAGATGGTGCGACTCATCGAGGGCGTCACGCCGTCGGCGCGCGGTCGGATCACCCACGGCGACCGGATCCTGCCGTTCCCGGCCGCGTTCGACGGCGCGCCGCTCGAGGCCGCGCTGGGGCCGCAGCCGGTGACGCCCGTGGCCGAAGGCGTGCAGCGGACGATCGAGACCTACGCCGCCGCGCTGGGCGACGGGCGGCTGGGGACCGAGTTCCTCGACCGCGTGCTCGCCTAGGATGCGCCCGTCAGGCGGGCTTCACGTCCGGGTTCGGGAGCACGATGTCCCGGACGACCCCGATCAGCGAGTGGTAGCCCTCCACGAATGAGCGGAGGGTCCTCGCGGTCGGCCCGAACGAGTCGAACTCCGGGGGGGTGAGCCCGTCAGGCTCGTAGGCACGCCGGAAGTCCGGGACGCGGGCCATGAGGTCGTCCACGTACGCCTGGTCCACGGGCACGTCGATCCGCGAGGCCGGCTCGATCCCGCTGTTGTTGAACCGAGCCTGCCACGCGTGCGGGATCGTGAGCACGACGTCGCCGCCGACGACCTCCGTCCAGTGGAGGCGATGGCGAAATGCGGCCACGAGGAGGCGCGTCCGATAGCCGCGCTCCTGGTACAGGCCGTACGCCCGCTTGAAGACCGCGATGCCGGCCCAGTTGGCCGCGCCGGGGTCGAGCGCGATGTCGTCCCGTTCCACGAGGACCTTCACCCAGTCGTCCAGCCGCCCCACCATGAGCGAGCAGACCGGGCTGAACCGGCTGGCGTCGCCGCCCGCGGCCTCAAACCGGCGGATCCCCCGGTCCACGGCCTCGCCCACGGCGAGCGCCTGGCTCACGGAGAACGCGACCGTCGCGTTGATGACCACGCCCTGTGCGGTCGCGTCCTCGAGCGCGACCAGCCCCGCCGCGGTCGTGGGGAACTTGACCTGGATGTTCGGCGCCAGCGAGCTGAAGTGGATCGACTGGGCCGTCATCCGCTCCGGGTCCCGGTAGTTGGCCGGGTTCGTCTGGAGCGACTGGCGGCCCTTCCGCCCGTCATGCGCCTCGAACACGGGCGCGAGGATCCCGGCCCCGCGGACCCCCATCTCCTCGATCAGCGCCCAGGTGAGCTCGATCTCCGACCAGGTCGGGTGCTCCGCCGCCAGCTCGCGGACGCGCGGAACCCAGTGGTCCCGCTCCTTCTTCATGACCTCGCCGACGATGACCGGGTTGGACGTCGCGCCGGTGGCGCCACGTTCGGCCGCGTACTCGAGCTCAGCGACCGCGCACGAGTCGTTCCAGTAGTCGGTCGGCGTGGACTCGACCATCCGGAGCAGCGGGCTGTCCACGGCGGTCATGCGCATCGCGGGGTCTCCTGGTCGTCCGGCCACCTGCCAAACAATCGATTACCGATGATACAGCGCCTGTCGCCCGTATCGCCCTGCCGGTCGGCCCGTGGGACGGACGTTTCCGCCGGCCACAACGCCCCTGCCCGCCGCTCCGGATCGAACGGCGGGCAGTGGCAGGGTGGCGGTCTAGCTGCGCTTCTGGGCCTGCCCGTCCACGGAGCGCGACCGGAGGCTCACGCTCGAGGCGTAATGCACCTGCTTGCGCAGCATCTCCGGCATCGCCGCCGCGTACTGCGGCCGCTCCGTCCGAAGCTCCTCGGCCAGCCTGCGCAACTCCTGGTCGTTGCCGGCATACGCCGCGATCCGCTTGCGGACGCCGTCGATCGCCTGCTCGGCCTCGTCGTAGCGACCCTCGCGGTTCAGGCGGACGGCGGTCTGCTTCGCCCGCTCGGCGAACAGCCGGGCCACGACGCGGTCGACGTCACGGTCGCGCGGCTGCGCGTCATTCTCCGCGTGGTCGCCATAGCGCCACGCGACGATGACCGGCTCGAGGGCCGGCCGCGCGGCCGCGAAGGCGCCGTCCCGGTCCGTGATCCGGACGTCCACGCCGACCTCGCGCCCGACCTCGCCGAAGTCGAACGTGACCCGCACCACGATCGAGACCGCCTGTCCCGAGACGAGGTCGCCGAGCGAGACGCGCGCGGTCCCGCCGCGCTGTTCCACGCGGAACGGCGTGAGCGGCTCGATGCGGACGGACTCCGGGAGGCGCAGCTCGAGGACGACCTCGCGTGCCACCACCTCGAGCGTCTCTCCCACCTCGCTCGTGATGTGGTCGCGCATCTGCGCCACGTCACCGATGAAGTAGAAGTGCCCGCCGCCGGCGTCGGCCATGCCCTGGAGGAGCGATTCGTCGAAGTCCGTGCCCACGCCGAACGTGCTGGTCGCGATGCCGCGGTCACGGAGCTCTCCCGCGAGCCGCTGGAGCTCGTCGTGATCGGTGACGCCGACGTTGGCCAGCCCGTCCGTGAGCAACAGCACGCGGTTGACGCCGTCAGCGGTGAGGCCTTCGGCGACCTGCTCACAGCCGGTCAGCCAGCCGCCGTGGAGGTTCGTCGAGTTCCGCGCCTCGACGCGCCGGAGTCGATCCGCGGCACGCGCCCGCTCGGCCGGCGTGGCCGTCGCGCTCGCGATCGCGACGTCGATCTCGTCGTCGTACGTCACGACGCTGAAGCGATCCTCGGCCTCGAGGCGGTGGATCGCCTCGACGACGGCCTGCTTCGCGAGGCCGAGCTTGTTCTGGCCGCCCATCGACCCCGAGCGGTCGAGGACGAAGCCGAGGTTGACCGGCGGGCGTCGGCGGTTCGGGTCCGGCGCGACCGTGGGCGCGACGACATCGATGAGCAGGAACCGCTCGCTGCGGCCGTTGGCGCGGATGAGGCGGCGGTCCGGGCGGACCGTCAGCGCGGGGTCGACCAGGCGGTCGGTGTCCGGGGTCATGGTGGCCTCCTGTGGCGGGCTCGAGGCCGAATGGGGCGGTCTCTGGCTGCGATCGGACGTCTGGTTCTGTGGGTCCTCAGGGCTCCTCGTCGAGCAGCTCCCTCGC
>JAICUV010000003.1 GCA_025935655.1 Chloroflexota bacterium
AAGGGCGACGCCCGGACCGCGGCCGTCGTCGCCGCGATCCAGGAGGACGGCTCGATCTGGCTGGGCGGGACGACGTGGCACGGGATGCGTGCGATGCGGCTATCGGTGTCGAACTGGGCCACGACCGAGGCCCACGCCGAGGCGGCGGCGGCCGTCGTGCGCCGGATCGCGGGGGAGATCCCCGCGGGGTGAGCATCGACGACGGCACGGTGGCCGCGATCGAGATCGCGGCGGCTGGGGACGTCGTGTCTGACCCCGTCCGCGCGGCCGCGGACGTCGTGCCCGCTCCCGTGCGCGCGGCGGGGGTTCGCCTCGTCGGGTTCGCCCGGGCCTTCGCCCTCGTCGGGTTCGCCCGGGCAGCGCTCGAACGGTGGCGTGGGCGCATCCGCTGGCCCGCGCGCAGGGCGATCCGTGGCGGGAGGCGGCCCCCGTGCCATCGTTGGCCCGCCCGATGGGCGCTTGCGGGTTGGCGCGCCACCGTACGACCGCTGGGCGGGGAGGTGGCCGGGGAACGGCTGCGTGGGCGGGCTCGTCGGGGAACCCCAGGGCGCGCGGGGGAGGAACCCTGGCCGGGCGGGCCCCGCGGGCGGACGCGCTGGCCGCGCGGCCCGGGACGTCGCATCGGCCCGGCGCGCGCTGTGCTGTAATGGCCGCCACGCCAGACCCCGAGCACACGCGGGCCGCCGGAGGGCCGCCCGGAACGGAGGACCCATGGGCATCAGCGCCGCGCCCGGCATGACGAGCGAGGAGATCGTCGCCCTCTCCCGGGAGCACACCCTGTTCTCGTGGTCCGTCCAGGGGGCGCTCGACCCCATCGCGATCGACCACGCCGAGGGGGTCTACCTCTACACCCCCGAGGGCCGCCGGATCCTCGACTTCAACGCCCAGCTCATGTCCGTGAACATCGGTCACGGGGACCGCCGCGTCATCGACGCGATCACCGAGCAGGCGACCAAGCTCCAGTACGTCCAGCCGGCGTTCGCGACGGAGATCCGCGCCCGGCTCGGCGCGAAGCTGGCCGAGATCCTGCCCGGGGACATGAACAAGGTGTTCTTCACGCTCGGCGGGGCCGAGGCGATCGAGAACGCGATCAAGCTCGCCCGCCACCACACGGGCCGCTACAAGCTCCTCGCCCGCTACCGCAGCTACCACGGCGCGACCTTCGGCGCGATGACGCTCACCGGCGACTACCGCCGCTGGGCGAACGAGCCGGGGCTCGTCGGCGTCGTGCGCTACCCGGACACGCACCGCTGGGGCGAGGCGGAGCCGCGCTCGGCCGACGAGGCGCTCCAGGGCCTCGAGGACGTGATCAAGTACGAGGGCCCGCACACGATCGCGGCGATCTTCCTCGAGACGATCGTGGGGACGAACGGCATCCTCATCCCGCCGGACGGCTATCTCAAGGGCGTCCGCGAGCTGTGCGACCGCTACAACATCCTGATGGTCGCGGACGAGGTCATGGCCGGCTTCGGGCGGACCGGGCGCTGGTTCGCCGTGGACCACTGGGACGTCGTCCCGGACCTCATGACGATGGCCAAGGGCCTGACGAGCAGCTACCTCCCCCTCGGCGCGGTTGCCATGCGCCAGCACATCGCCGACGGCCTGGAGCAGAAGATGTTCTATGGCGGGCTGACGTACAGCTCGCACCCGGTGAGCCTCGCCGCGGCCCTGGCCACGATCCGCGTGTACGAGGAGGACGACCTCATCGGCAACGCCGCCCGGCTCGACGGCGTGATGCGACGCCATCACGAGGCCCTCGCGGCGAAGCACCCGAGCGTGGGCGCACACCGCAACCTCGGCCTGTTCGGGATCCTGGACCTCGTCCGGTCGCATGACCCGTGGACGCCGATCACCCCGTTCAACGGCACCTCGGACGAGATGAAGGCGATCGGCAGGTTCCTGCGCGAGAACGGCGTGTACACGATGATCGCCAACAACTCGATCCACACCAACCCGCCGCTGTGCATCACCGAGGAGCAGCTGGCGGAGGGCTTCGAGGTCATCGACCGCGCGCTCGACATCGCCGACCAGGCGGTCACGGGCTAGCGACGAACCCCAGGCGACCGACGGCAGGAGGAGCGCGTGTCGGCCGGCACCGAGCGGAACGAGATCCACCTCCTCGAGCGTGAGCTCGAGCTGGAGCTCCATGCCGCCCAGCCGCGGGTTCCTCGGCTCAAGTGGCGCCGCCCGTTCGCCTTCCTGCTGATGATCACGCTCGTCCTGTTCCTGTGGGAGGGCGTGAAGTTCCTCGGCGGGACGCCCTGGCACCCGGTGGGCGCCGGGCCCGGCTCGCCGGTCATCTGGAACCCGCCGTTCCGCTGGCCGTTCGCCAACGACCTCAACCTCCCGCACGTGTGGAACATCGCCTATGCGATGGGCCAGCCGTTCCAGCGGGGCGCGGACCAGACGCTGCTCGCCTACCTGGTCGGCGCCGCGTTCTACACGTGGCGCGAGGCGTTCCTGGGCTTCGTGCTCGGCAGCCTGCTGGGGCTCGGGCTCGCGACCGCGTTCGTCCACTCGCGCCTCGCGGAGCGGGCGTTCGTCCCGTACGTCATCGCGAGCCAGACCATCCCGATCATCGCGCTCGCGCCGCTGATCGTGTTCGCGCTCGGCCAGGGCGTGCTGGCGGTGGTCGTCATCGCGACGTACCTCACGTTCTTCCCCGTCACGATCGCGATGCTGCGCGGCCTCCGCTCGTTCGACCCGCGCGCGCTGGAGCTGCTCCGCTCGTACGGGGCCTCGCGCCGGGGCGTGTACACGAAGCTCCGCCTGCCTGCCTCGTATCCCTACCTGTTCACGGCGCTCAAGATCGCCGCGACCGCCGCCATCGTGGGCGCGATCATCGGCGAGGACACGGGCGCGATCCAGGCCGGCCTGGGCCGCGTCATCACGACCTTCAACCAGTACTACGCCACCGGCCCGGAGAAGCTGTGGGCGGCGATCTTCGTCGCGGCGACCCTGGGCATCGTGTTCTTCCTGCTCGTCCGGGTCGCGGAGATCATCGCCCTCCGCCGCCGACCGGGCATCGACGCATGACCACAGGAGCCGACCGCCCAATGACCGGACCCGCCACAGCGCCCGTCGTCCAGATCCGCGGCGTCGACAAGGTGTTCGCCGGTCGCGACCGCGGCCAGACGGTGGCCCTCCAGGGCATCGACCTCGACATCGCGCCGGGCGAGTTCGTCTCCCTCATTGGCCCGTCCGGCTGCGGCAAGTCGACGCTGCTGCGCGTCATCGGCGACCTCGTCCAGCCCAGCAAGGGCTCGGTGGAGGTCAATGGCAAGCCGGCGCCCCAGGCGCGCCGCGACCGCGACTACGGGATGGTCTTCCAGGCGCCGGTGCTGTTCGACTGGCGGAGCGTGGAGGACAACGTCAAGCTCCCGCTCGAGATCCTGGGCAAGGACAAGGCGTGGCGCAGCGCCCGTGCGAAGGAGATGCTCGAGCTCGTGGAGCTGGGCGACTTCACGAAGCACATGCCGTACCAGCTCTCGGGCGGCATGCAGCAGCGGGTCGCGATCGCGCGCGCGCTCTCGTTCGAGCCCCGGATCCTGCTGATGGACGAGCCGTTCGGCGCGCTGGACGAGATGACCCGCGAGCGCATGAATGACGAGGTGCTCCGGATCTGGGAGCAGACCGGCACGACGGTCGTGTTCGTGACCCACTCGATCCCGGAGGCCGTGTACCTGTCCTCGCGCGTCGTGGTGATGAGTGCCCGGCCGGGGCGGATCACGAAGGTCGTGGACATCGACCTGCCGCGGCCGCGCAGTGACGCGTCGCGCGAGACGCCGCGCTACTTCGAGCTGATCACCGAGGTCCGCGAGGCGCTGCGCGCGGGCGGCGGCGAGCTCGACGATTCCGGGGTCCCGTCCGCGGCCCGCACGATGGCCGAGGGCGCGGTCGGGTGAGCGCCGTCCAGGGCGTCGTGCCCGCCGGAGGGCCGTCCCCGGCCGCCGCGCCGCGCGCGCGCCGGGGCTACGACGTGCGCCGGGCGTTCCGCGAGTACGTGCCCGCGATCGTGGTGATCGTCGGCGGGCTCGTCCTGTGGGAGCTGTCGATCCGGCTGCTCGGCCTCAACGCGTTCATCCTGCCGGCCCCGTCCGCGATCTGGGGCGCGCTCGTGGAGAACTGGAACGGGGAGCGGTTCCCGCTGTTCGAGTCCGCCAAGAACACGATCGTCGAGGCGGCGGGCGGGTTCGTCATCGGCACGACGGCCGGCGTCGTCGTCGCGTTCCTCGCCGCCCGCTGGTCGGGGATGCGGGCGCTGCTGCTGCCGCTGGCCGTGGCCGCGAACGCGATCCCGATCATCGCCTTCGCGCCGCTGTTCAACACGTGGTTCGGGCTCCTCAACCCGCTGTCCAAGATGATGATGGCCGCGGTGCTGTCGTTCTTCCCGGTGATGGCCAACGTGACCCGCGGCCTGTCCGGCGTGGACCCGGCCGCGCTGGAGCTCATGCGCTCGTACGCGGCGAGCGACGGCGAGATCCTGCGCAAGGTCCGCGTCCCGAACGCGCTGCCGTACTTCTTCACGGCCCTCAAGCTCGCCTCCACGCTCAGCCTCATCGGCGCGATCGTCGCCGAGTACTTCGGCGGCCAGGGCTCCGTGCTCGGCCGGATGATCGTCCAGAGCGCGTCCGCGCTGAAGTTCGACATCACCTGGGCCGCGGTCTCCCTGGCGGCGGTGGCTGGCATCGCGTTCTACCTGCTGATCGCGTTCGTCGAGCGGCTCGCGATCCCGTGGCACTCGTCCGCGCGCAACGACGGCTGACCGCGACCGCCGAGCCCGCCGCGTCTCCGGGGCGGATCGAGAACGACCGTTCCCACGACGGTCCGGATTCGGTATCGTTCCGCGGACCGCGGCTGCGTGCCGCTGGAGGAGCCGGCGTCCCCACCCCGAGCGGACGCCTGAGTAGAGGAGAGGCATGAGGAAGCAGATGCGCGTCCTCGGGCTGGGCATGTTCGCGACGATCCTCGTCGCGGCGTGCAGCGGCTCGACGGCGACCACGGCGCCCGCAAGCGAGGCCCCGGCCTCCGCGCCGGCCTCGCAGGCAGCCAGCGAGGCGCCCGCCAGCCCGGCCGCGGCGGCGGCCAAGGTCCGGCTCCAGCTGCAGTGGGCGCCCCAGGCGCAGTTCGCGGGCTACTTCGCCGCGGCGGCGCAGGGCTACTACAAGGCGGAGAACCTCGAGGTCGACATCCTCGACGGCGGCCCGACGATCGTCCCCCAGCAGGTCGGCTCCGCGCCCGATGGCCCGGAGTTCACGATCTCGTGGGTCCCGAAGGTGCTCGAGGCGCGCGAGAGCGGCTCGGACCTCGTGGACATCGCCCAGGTCTTCCAGCGCTCGGGCACCCTGAGCGTGACCTGGAAGGACAGCGGGATCGACGACCCGTGCAAGCTGGCCGGCAAGAAGGTCGGCGTGTGGGACTTCGGCAACGAGTTCGAGGTCACGGCCGGGCTGTCCTCCGCGTGCGGCCTGACGCAGGGCCTGGAGAACAACGGCGATCCGGCGACGCAGTACCAGAAGGTCATCCAGGCCTTCGACATGGTCGCGTTCCTGAACAAGGAGATCGACGCCGCCGAGGCGATGATCTACAACGAGTACGCGCAGGTGCTCGAGGCGACGAACCCGGCGACGGGCGAGCTGTACAAGCCCGAGGACCTCAACATCATCAACTGGAACGACGTGCGCAGCGCGATGCTCCAGGACGCGATCTTCGCGCGCGAGGCGTGGCTCAAGGAAGGGACCAACCGTGACATCGCCGTCCGCTTCGTGCGGGCGTCGCTCAAGGGCTGGATCTACTGCCGCGACAACCCCGCCGACTGCGTGAAGGCCACGACGGACGCGGGCTCGCAGCTGGGCGCCGGCCACCAGGCGTGGATGATGAACGAGATCAACGCGCTGATCTGGCCGTCGTCCGGCGGCGTGGGCGCGCTCGATCCGATCACGTGGAACCAGACGGTCCAGGTCGCCAAGGGCGCCGGGATCATCAAGCTCGACCCGTCCACGAGCGCCTACGACACCTCGATCGTCACCGATGCCTGGAGTGGCATCGAGGGCGACACGAAGGGCGCGGGCTTCACCAAGGGCACCGTCCAGGTCACCCCGGGCGGCAACTAGCCCCACCAGCTCTCCGGAACGACGACGACGGCCGGCCCCGCGAGGGGCCGGCCGTCTCGATTCCCGGCCGGCCGGACGAGCGCGTGGCCCGGCGCGTCGCGCCGCCAGATGTCGCGCGCCGGACACGCCGAGCGCCCCCGGGGGCCATACACTCGCGGTCGGTCGGGGGACACGCGCATCGACGGGTGAGGAGGATCCGGCCATCGGCACGATGAGCGCCTACCGCGGCGTCCTGGGCAACAGCTCCCTCGTCCGGCTGTTCGCCGGCGAGTTCATCTCGGGGATCGGCGACTGGCTGTACCTCGTCGCCCTGCTGGTCATCGTCTACAACGAGAGCCAGGACCCGCTGCTGCTGGGCATCGTGGGTGCCGCGCGGATCATCCCGTACGTGCTCCTGTCGGTGCCCGCCGGGATCATCGTGGACCGGTTCGACCGGCGGCTCGTGCTGCTCGTCACCGACGTGGCCCGCGGCCTGATCATGGTGGCGCTGACGATCATCGTCGCCAACGACGGACCCCTCCTCGCCGTCGTGGGCCTCGCGATCTTCGCGACCTGCTTCTCGTGCTTCTTCCGCCCGGCGATCGGCGCCTACATGCCCAGCCTGGTGCGCGACGAGCGCGAGCTCGGCCCGGCGAACAGCCTGTTCGCGACCCTCGGCGAGCTGTCGTTCATCATCGGGCCCGCGCTCGCGGGGATCATCATCGCGGCCTCCGACCTCACGCTCGCGTTCGCGATCAACGCGGTGACCTTCGCGGTCGTCGCGATCACCCTCGCGACCCTCCCGCCCGGCCTCCCGGGCAAGCCCGCGGGCGGCGTGAACCCCTCCCTCCCGGTGGACGACGCTGCGCCCGTCGCCGCCACGGAGGACGTCGCCGTCACCGCCGGTGCCGACGGCCCCGGGGCCGGTGCCGCGGCCGCCGCTCCTGCCGGCGCCGCGGCTGCGACCGACGAGCTGAGCACGCGCGCCCGGATCATGGCGCTCCGCCGTCCGCTCATGGGCATGATCGCCCTCGACACGACGGCCGGGTTCCTGTTCGGCGGGCTCTCGGTGCTCACCGTCATCATCGCCGTGGACCAGCTCAACGCCGGCGAGGCCGGCACGGGCTACCTCAACGCAGCCGTCGGCGTCGGCGGGGTCCTGGGAGCGATCGGCTCCGGCGCCATCCTCGCGCGCAAGAGCCTCGCACCGGCGATGCTCGGCGGCGCGTTCATCCTCGCTGCCGGCTTCGTGATCCTCGGGTTCTCGACCTCGCTGCCGCCGGCCCTGTTCGCGATGGCGATCATCGCCGCCGGCTCGCTCGTCGCCGACGTCGTCAGCACGACGGTCTTCCAGCGGATCGTCCCGGACGAGCTGCGAGGCCGCGTGCTCGGCGGGATGCAGTCGATCATGACCGGCACGTACGCGGCGGGCTCGCTGCTCCTCCCGGTCCTCGTGACGACGCTCGGCCCGCGGCTGATGCTCCCGATCGGCGGGGTGATCATCATGATCGCGGCGTTCATCTCGTTCACGCTGCTCCGGCCGTACCTCACCCGCGAGGACGACGCGGCCGTCGATGCCATCACCCGGGTCAGCCGGCTGCCGCTGTTCGCCGGCGTGCCGGCCCCGGCCCTGGAGGCCGCCGCCGGCAGGCTGGTCCCCGTCTCGGTCAAGGCCGGGGATGTCGTCGTGCGCCAGGGCGAGCCGTCCGACCTGTTCTACATCATCGGCTCCGGCCGGTTCGCGGTCGACCAGACCGAGCCCGGGATCGGCGCGACGCACCGCCTGCGCGTCATGGGACCGGACGAGGTGTTCGGGGAGCTGGGCCTGATGAACGGCACCCCGCGCACCGCGACGGTGACCGCGGAGACGGACGGGACGCTGCTCTCGCTGCCGGGACCCGCGTTCCTGGAGCTCGTCAGCTCGGCGTCCGGGCTGTCCGGTCGCCTGACCGACCGCTACCGCGGCGTGGGCACCGCCGCCTCGTGACGGGGCCCGTCAGGGCTTCGAGATCGTGATGTCCCGCCCCCAGCGCGAGTAGCTCAGCTCGAGGTCGATGGACACGGCCTGCAGCTGCCCGCTGACGCGCCCCGTGCCGTCCATGTTCCACGTCCCGCGCACCGGGCGGCCGTCGGCGGTGACGACGAGCGTCAGCTTGGTCTTGCGGACGGTCTCGGCGGTGAGGTTGCGCGCCGGGATGAGCAGCGGGTGCATGTACATGCCGGTCGTCTCCACGAGGTAGTGGCCGGGCTCGCCCTTGACCTCGCCGAGGTACTGGACGTGGCCTCCCGCACGCAGCCCCGCGAACGGGTCCACCATCTCGGCCGGCGTCGCGCCCTTGACGGCCTTCCACGGATCCGCGTCGAACCGGAACCAGTCCGTGGTGCCGACGCGCCGGTACGCGGTGCGGGCGCGACCGCTCCGCGGGAAGTCGACCGTCGCCGTGAGCGCGGCGTCCGGGCCATCGATGTCGAGGGTGCCCTTCACGTCGAGGATGTCCGTGGTGTGGCGGGAGACGCCCTTGAACGTGACCCGGAACGACCGGTCGGTGTCGGCTGCGAACGCGCGCACGTTCGCGAGGACCGACAGCGCGGTGGCCGCGGCGGACGACACGTCGGGCGTCGCGGAGGCGGCGGGTTCACCCGACGCCGCGGCGGCCGATGGCGCAGGCGCGGCGGGCGTCGGGGTCGCCAGGATCCCGCTGGGCAGGGGCGGCAGGGCCGTGGGGGCGCACGCGGCGACGACGACTGCCAGCGCGACAACGAGCGCGACAACGGGCGCGACCGCGGACACCGGGGCGGCATGGCGCAGGCCTGACATCGGCTCCCCCTGTACGGCGGGCGGCGTCGAGTGCCCGCTGCCGACGAGCCTACCCGGCCGGCGTGCGGCGTGCGCGGATGCAGACGAACGCGGACGATGGCCCGTGGACACGCGCGAGCCCGCCGCCCCGTGGCATCCTTCGCGCCGGATGGACGAACAGGCAGCGAACCCGATCGAGCCCGCCCACGAGACGGGCGACGGCGCGGCCGCGTCCGACCGGGCGCCGACCGACGTGGACCGGGCGCGCCGGCGCACCGACCAGCTGCGCCGGCAGCTGTTCCTCGCCCTCGGCCTGCTCCTCTGCTACGGCTTCTTCCTCCAGGCACCTGCGTGGAACGAGCTGAGCCGCTACGACCTCGTCCGGGCGGTGGTGGAGCAGGGGACCGTCCGGATCGACAGCTTCCACGAGAACACCGGGGACAAGGCGTTCAAGGACGGGCACTACTACTCGGACAAGGCGCCCGGGACGGCCATCCTCGGCGTCCCCGTCTACGCGGCCTATCTCGCGGTGAACCGCGTCGCCGGGATCGTCGACCCGCCCCAGGACGCCGCCGTGGCAGCGCTGGCGTTCGCGATCTGCGGGCTGCCCACGGTCCTCCTGGCCATCCTGCTGGTGCGGTTCCTCATCCCACTCACGGGCGAGCCCTGGGCGCTGGTGACGGGGGCCGCGTTCGGGCTGGGGACGATCGCCTTCCCGTTCGCCACGATGCTCTTCGGGCATGCGCTCTCGGCGGCATGCCTGTTCGCGGCGTTCTTCCTGCTCCACCGCTGGCGGCGCACCCGGGGCCGCTGGGAGCCCTACGCGGCGGGGTTCCTCGGCGGCTGGGCGGTGATCACGGAGATCCCCGTGGTCCTGGGCGTCGCCGTCCTGTTCGTCTACGCCCTGTGGCTCGGTCGCGGCACGGCGCTCCGGTTCGTCGCCGGGGGCCTGCCCGTCGCGCTGCTCCTGGCGGGCTACAACTGGCTGACGTTCGGCAGCCCGGCGAGCCTCGGCTACCAGTACACGACGCTGTTCGCGGACCAGAACGCGCAGGGCATCGTCTCGATCGTCGTGCCGTCGGTCGGCGTCCTCGCGGACCTGCTGTTCAACCCGCGTGGCCTGCTCGTGCTGGCGCCGTGGCTCGCGCTCGCGCCGCTCGGCCTGCTCGCCGCGCGGGACCGCGCGATCCGGGCGGAGGTGCTCGTGAGCGCCGCGGTCTGCGCCGTGTTCCTGACCTACAACAGCGGGGCGCTCAACCCGTTCGGCGGCTGGACGCCCGGGCCCCGCTATCTCGTCCCGATGCTGCCCTTCGCCGCCATCCTCGTCGCGCTCGCCCCCCGACGGATCCGCCCGATCACGGGCGTCCTGATGGCCTGGTCCGTGGCGGTCATGCTCGTCGCCACCGCGACCCGGCCCAACGCCCAGGAGCTGTACGCGAACCCCCTCGTCGAGCTGTGGATCCCGAGGCTGCTCGCCGGGCACCTCGCGGACAGCCTCGCATGGCACCGCTGGGGCTTCACCGGCATCGAGCCGCTCCTGCTGCTGGCCTTCGGCGTGGTCATCGCGGTGGCAGGTCTGCTCGCGACCCGGGCACGGGACCGGGCGTCCAACGTCGTCGCCCTCGCGAGCGCGATCGCCCTGGGCGTCCTCATCGTCGCGTGCGCCGTCCCGGCCCCGGCGCCGGCCACGGTCCTGATGCCGGGCGCCTCGAGTGCGGACGGCCCGCCCGCGCTCGGCGTCGCCGCGAGCGGCGCGTACCGCGTGACCGCCGGTGGCGAGGACCACATGGTCATGTGGGCCCAGCTCGCGAACGCCGGAGGCGCCGTCGACGGCACCCGGATCGAGTACCGGGTGGCCCCCGCGGACGACCTCGAGGCGGCAAAGGCGGTGTGGTACGGCGACGTGGCGTGGTCGCCGGGCGAGCGCGATGCGTCGTCGCTCGCCTGGACGGTCGACCCGGGCGTCGATCCCGCAACCCGCGCCTGGCAGGTCCGCGTGGTGGGGCCGGACGAGGAGGTCCTCGCGACGACCGGCGCCTTCCGGCCGTTCCGGCCCTGACCGCGGGCCCAGGGCTACCAGATCCGCGCGCGCGCCTCCTCGGGGAGGGCCATCGGCGAGCCCTCGGGGATCCCGAACGTCGCCGCGAACGGCGGGAAGTTGGCGAGCGGGATGTTGGCGCGGTAGCGACCGGGCGAGTGCGGGTCGACGTTGGCCATCATCCGCAAATACGCGTCGGTGTAGTTGGTGCGCCAGATCGTGGCGTACGAGGCGAAGAACCGCTCGGCCGGCGTCATGCCGTCCACGATCGGCGTCTCGCCGTGGAGCGCCTCGTGGAGCGCGTTGTACGCGATCGCGACGCCGCCCAGGTCCGCGATGTTCTCGCCCAGCGTGAGCTGGCCGTTGACCGTCACGTCGTCGGCGACCGGGCACGCGTTGAACTGCTCGACGAGCACCTGCGCGCGGCGCATGAACTCGGTCCGGTCCTCCTCCGTCCACCAGTTGCGCAGCGCGCCCTCGGCGTCGAACTGCGAGCCCTGGTCGTCGAAGCCGTGGGTCACCTCGTGGCCGATGACGCTCCCGATGCCGCCGTAGTTGACCGCGTCGTCCGCGTCCGCCCAGAAGAACGGCGGCTGGAGGATGCCCGCGGGGAACACGATCTCGTTGAGCAGCGGGTGGTAGTAGGCGTTGACGATGTGCGGCGGCAGGAGCCATTCGCCCTTGTCGACGAATTCCCCGAGGCGGCCGAACTGGCGGTCGTGCTCGAACAGCGCGACGCGCATCCGGTTCTCGACGAACGAGGTGTGGACGGGCACGAACGCCGTGTAGTCTCGCCACTCGTCGGGGTAGCCGATCTTGAACGTGAAGCCGGCGAGCTTGCGCAGGGCCTCCACGCGCGTCGCGTCCGTCATCCAGGGGTTGGTCCGGATCGCCGTGCCCATGGCCTCGAGGAGGTGCTCCACGAGGTGCTCGCAGCGGTCCTTGGCAGCCGGCGGGAACGCCTCGTCCACGTACAGCTGCGAGACGAGCTCGCCGATGTCCTGCGAGGCGAGGTCGAGGACCCGCTTCCAGCGCGGCTTCTGCTCCTGCTGGCCGCCGAGGAGCGTGCCGTAGAACCCGAACGCCTCGTCCTCGATCGCCTTCGGCAGGCTCGAGGCGTACGACCGCACGACGTGCCACCGCAGGTAGTGCCGGAGCGTCGCGACCGGGGTCTCCGCGAGCGCGGCATCGAGCTCCCGGAAGAACGCGGGGCAGTCCACGCTCACCGTGGGCTGCGTGCCGCCGATCTCGCGCACCAGCCCGGCAAGGCCGAAGCCCGGCATGAGCTCGTCCAGCGCGTCCACGGCGTGCCGGTTGAGGGTGAGCGTGGGGTCGCGTCGCTGGACCATCGTCAGCGAGGCGGCGGCGAGGCGGCGCTCGAACGCGAAGATCCCGTCGGCCGCGGCGGCCGCCTCCGCCTCGTCCGTGCCCAGGTTGCGGAGCTGCGCCGCGACGTGCGCCCGGTACGCGTCGATGATCCCGAGCGAGCGCTCGTCCTCGCCCAGGTAGTAGTCCCGCTCCGGGAGGCCGAGCCCGCCCTGGTCCACGTAGACGAGGTACGCGCTCGCGTCCTCGAAGTCGGGCAGGATGCCGATGGTGTACAGCGCGCCGACGCCGTGGCGCTCGAGGTCCGGCGCGAGCGCCCGCAGGTCCGCCACCGAGGCGATCGCGTCGATCCGGTCCAGGAGCGGGCGCAGCGGCTCGGTCCCCGCCGCCTCGATCGTCGCCTCGTCCGTGCCCGCCATGAAGTAGTCGCCGACCTTGTGCCGCACGGAGCCGTCCTCGCCCGGGTCGTCTGCCGCCTCGTGGAGCAGCCGGTGGAGGAGCTCCTGGTTGCGCCGGTTGACCTCGTGGAAGGCCCCGTAGGCGCCGTACTCGGGCGGCACCGGGTTCGCGGCCAGCCAGGCCCCGTTCACGTGCTGGTAGAAGTCGTCGGCGGGCGAGACGGTCGCGTCCCAGGACCCGCGGTCGATCGGCGTCGTGGCGGTCATGCGCTCCCCTGTGGCGTTGCGATGGGCACCCGCCTGCGACCGTACCAGATGGCGTCCCCGGCCCGCGGCGGCGGACCGGTCAGGCGACCCAGACCGTCTGGCCCCGGCGGACGGTCCGCACGACCTCGGCGAGGAGCGCCGGCGCGAACGCCACGACCGCGACGATCGCCCAGTCCAGCGCGTCGAGCGGCGTCGCGTGGAAGGCCTCGGCGAGCCCGGGCAGGTAGGGGATGGCGGCCTGGATCCCGACCGCGACGAGGCACGCCCCGAGCAGGAACCCGTTGGTCCCCAGGCGGTGGACCGGCACCCGCAGGCTGCGGTTCGCATAGGCGCGGACGCACTGGCCAACCACGAGGCACGTGTACGCGAGCCAGGCGGCGTGGTCGAAGTCACTGTCGTGGCCCAGCATCACCACGAGGGCCGCCAGCGCCGTGAACGCCCCGGCACCCACGAGCCGGCCGAGGAGGCCGTTCGTGAGCAGCGGCCGCTCGGCGTGGCGCGGCGGCCGGGTCATGAGCTCGGGCTCGGGGGGCTCTCGCTCGAACGCGACCGACGTCGCGAGGTCGATGAAGAACTCCATCCACAGGATCTGGAGCGGGATGAGCACCTGTCGCTCGGCGATGAAGATCGTGGAGATGAGGATGAACCCGAGGAACGCGACGTGGGTGGACAGGAGGAAGGTGAGGCCCTTCTGGACGTTGTCCACGATCCGGCGACCCTCGGCGAGGCCGAACATCAGCGTCGCGAACGAGTCGTCGCCCAGGGTCAGGTCAGCCGCCTCCCGGGCGACCGCGGTCCCGCTGCCCATCGCCACGGCGACGTCAGCGCCATGGAGGGCCGGCGCGTCGTTCACCCCGTCGCCCGTCACCGCGACGATCCGGTGGTGGCCGCGGGCCGCGGCCACGATGCGCCGCTTCTGGTCGGGCGTGGAGCGCGCGACGACGTGGAGGCGCCCGAGCTCCTCGCCGAGGCGGTCGTCGTCCCATGCCGCGAGCTCCTCGCCGGTGACGATGCGGCCGGCGTCGAGCCCGGCCTCGTGCGCGATGGCCCCAGCCGTGAGCGGGTGATCGCCGGTCACCATCACCACCTGGATCCCCGCCAGCCGCGCGGTCGCCATCGCGTCCGCGATCCCCGGCCGGATGGGGTCCGCGAACCCCACGAGCGCCCGCATGTGCCACCGGCCGTCGTCCACCCGCCGCGCGAGGGCCACCAGCCGCTCGCCGGCCGAGGCCGCGTCGTCGATGAGCAGGCCCCATCGCCTGCGCTCGGCGTGGGCGACGTCGGCCCCAACCATCCGCAGGACGACCTCGGGCGCGCCCAGGGCGAGCGACTCGACGGACCCGTCCGGACGACGCGCCCGCGTCCGCGTCACCGGGGTCGTGTCGTCGGCCGGCGACGCCTCGATGAGGTCCGCCGCGTCCAGCGTTCCGCTGCCGCCGAGGTCGACCACCGCCGTCCGGAGCGCCCGCGTGAACGACGCCGGCGCGACGCCCTCGCCGGGCCACGCGTCCTCCTCGGCCCGCACCGCCTCCTCGAGCCGTGCCCGAAGCTCGGCGGCATCCTCGATGGCACCGTCGGGCGTCCTGACCGACGACACGACGAGCCGGTTCTGGGTGATCGTCCCCGTCTTGTCCGTGACGATGAGGTCCACCGCGCCCAGCGTCTCCTCCGCGTTGAGGCGCCGGACGAGGACCCCTCGCTTGAGCAGGCGGTACGCGCCGAGCCCCAGGATCACGGCGAGGAGGACGGGCGGCTCCTCCGGGATCGCGGCGATGGCGGCCGAGATGCCCGCCAGGACGTTCTCGCCCAGCGGGTGACCGCGGAGGAACCCCATCCCGGTCGTGAACAGGATGAGGAACACGGCGACGACGAGCAGGATCCGCACCAGCCGGTCGAGCTCGCGCTGGAGCGGGCTGCGCCGACGCTCCCCGGAGGCGAGGCTCCCCGCGATGCGGCCGAACTCGGTCGCGGCGCCGATCGCGACGACCACGCCCTCGCCGCGCCCGCCGACGACGCTGGTGCCGGAGTACGCGATCGCGTGTCGCCCGGCCAGCGGCGCGTCCACGGCATCGGCGTCCGTGCGCGCCTCCTCGGGGATCGACTCGCCGGTGAGCGAGCTCCGGTCCACGAGCAGCCGCTCCGCACGCAGGACCCGGAGGTCCGCGGGGACGACATCGCCGCCCTGGAGCAGGACGATGTCGCCGGGGACCAGCGCCGCCGCCGGGACGACGCCGATCGCGCCGGCGCGCCGGACGCGCGCCGTCGGCGCCGTGGCGTCGCGCAGCGCCTCCAGGGCCCGCTCGCCGCGGTACTCCGTGACGACGTCGGCGCCCACGATCGGCAGCAGCCCCACCAGGACGAGCAGGCCGTCGCGCACCTCGCCGACCACGATCGCGAGCAGTCCCGCGCCGGCCAGCATGAGCACGAACGGCTCCGTGAACGACTCGAGGACCATGTGCCACAGCGGCTCGCGCTCGGCCTCCTCGAGGGCGTTCGGTCCGGCGTCGATCGCGCGTCGTGCGGCCTCAGCCTCGTCGAGCCCGACCGCCGGGTCCACGGCGAGCAGGGCAGCCGCGGCCGTGGGGTCCTGCGCGTGGAAGGGGAGGGAAGTGGTCGCGGCGGGCGTCGTCACCCGGCTAGCGTGCCATTGCCGCCAACCCCCGCGCCAGATCAGCCTGGCACATAGCGCTCCTGCACGAGGCGGGCCGTCTGGCCCGGGAGCGCACCTGAGGCCACGACGTCCTCGAGCGTCAGCGTGGCGAACGTCGTGCCGTCGGCGAGGCGCTCGCGATAGCGCGCGACGAGGCCGGCGATGTCCGGGTTCGCCGCCGGGTGGACGACGAGGTAGCGGCCCCACGTCCACGCTCCGGCCTCGTGCTGGAGCATGGACAGCAGCAGCAGGTGCTCGAGCCACAGCTCCGCGAACTCGCCGCGCCCAGTGAACGCGTCGATGTCCTCCGACGCGAAGGCGCCGGATCGTCCCGCGACCTCGAGGTTGCGCCACAGGTTCTGGGGCTTCGGCTGCTCGCGCGCCAGGCGCTCGTGGTACTTCACGTCCACCGCCACGATCCCTCGCGTCCCGTCGCCTCGGTCGAGCACGAAGGCGGCGTCGAAGGCCCGGAGGCTGTTGAGCCACGCCGGGTCGAGGCGCCCGGGCGAGTGCGCGAACCGGACCTCGGCGACGCGCCCCGGCGCATCGGGCACGAGCGCGTGGAGCGCGCGATCGGCGGCCGCCGGATCAGTCGCCAGGTCGCCGAACAGGTTGAACGAGAGCGCCTCGGACGAGAGCAGGTCGGCCCACAGGCGCTGGTGATCGAAGCTCTGGTGGCGCTCGACGAACGCCGTGCGGGCCCGCGCCGAGGCGAGTGCCCCGGGAGTGAGCAGGTTCGCGCCCGTCTCGCGCCCGTACTCGAGCGGCATCCGGCTTCCGACCAGACGGACCGGTCGACCCTCGACGGGCAGGTACGGCTGCGTGCCGATCGGGATCGCGCGCGCCTCGCGCCAGCGAGCCTGGTGCAGGCGCGTGCGTCGCCGGAACGCCGTCATCGCCGGGCGCCTGGGGAGTGCGTCCTCCCTGTCCCAGCACCACGCGGCGTCGAGCTCGTCGCTCGTCGGGGCGTCCTGGTCGTCGGGCATCCCAGAACCCTAGCGGGAACCGCACGGGCCGTCCGTACGAAGCCTGCAACACACGATCGCGGAGGTCGGTCGCGCACGGCGCGCGATTGGTGCGACGATCTCGGCAACCAGGCAGAGCGGGAGGACACGCGTGCACCGGATGATCACGGGTCTCATCGACCGGCAGGCCGGCTGGGCGAAGCCGTTGGGGGACAAGGCGCAGAAGGTCCTGGGCGAGCTGTTTGCCGGCCGCGCGCCACTCAAGGATGCGCTGAACGGGACATGGCTCGGTCACCCGGTGCATCCGGTCGTCACGGACATCCCGGTCGGCGCGATGACGCTCGCGGCCGTCCTCGACGCGACCGGCAACGACCGCGCCGCGGATCTCGCGGTCGCAACGGGTCTCGCGGGGATGGCCGCCTCTGCCGCCACCGGTGCGGCCGATGCGGTCGACGCGGAGGGCCGGCCCCAGGTGCTCGCCACCGTGCACGCGACGCTGATGGTCGCGAGCCTCGGCGCCTACGTCGGTTCGTTCGCGCTCCGGCTCGGACCGCGTCGTGGACGCCCGCTCGCGCGACTCCTGTCGTTCGCGGGCTATGGCGCCCTGACCGCGGGCGCCTACATCGGCGGCGACCTCGTCTTCCGGACGGGCAACCAGGTCGATCGCCATGCATTCGACAGCGAGAGCACGAAGTGGAAGGCGCTCGACGTCCGGGAGGTTCCCGCGGCCACCCTCGTGAAGGCGAAGACGAGCACTGACACCCTGGTCCTCTACCGCGCTGCGGACGGCGACCCGATCACGGCCTTCCACGCGGTGTGCTCGCACGCCGGTGGCCCGCTGGACAAGGGGTCGATCGTGGACGGCTGCGTCGAGTGCCCGTGGCACGGCTCGCGGTTCGCGCTCGCCGACGGGCACGTGCGCCGCGGCCCCGCCGTCTACGACCAGCCGCGCTACGAGATCCGTGAGACCGAAGAGGGCAAGCTCGAGGCGCGGCGGATGATCGCCGGCTGAGGTCGCCGACGGTGGGTCAGCTGGGGGGACGGCCGCAGCTCGTCGTCGCCCTGGTGGCGACCGTGCTCCTGTCCGGCTGTGCCGGGTTGGTGCCTGACGCCTCGTCCGTGCCAGCGGGTGCAGTGTCGCCGGGCTGCCCCGACATGCCGTGGAGCGGGTTCAGCGGCGTGACGGACCTGCCGGCTCCCGATGGCCTGACGATCGCGCGCACGCCTGACGGCGTCAGGGTCTCGAATGGGACCGCGACCACGTGGACCCTCCGGCCTGCCTGGTGGGTGGACCAGTTGTGCTTCGGGTGGTCCGAGGCCGGCGATCCTGGATCCCCGCTGTCGCTCGCGCCCGGCGCGTCGGCGGACGTGCCCGTTCGCGACCCGCACATCGACGGCGCTCGGTCGTCGCGGATCGGCGTCGAGTTCTGGAGCGGCGCATGTGCCGGGGATTGTCCGGCGCAGGCCGATGGCTTCAGGTGGATCGAGGTCCCGACGCCGGGCGCATCCGGCTGACCGAGCGTCCAGCTGACGCCGCGAACGCGTCAGGAGCCGTCGCGTATCGCGGCCTCGAGCAGCCGCAGGGCCAGCCCCTGCGCGTCGTACCGCTCGTCGCGCGTCAGGACGATGGCGAGCGCGCCCGCGGCGGGCGCGGCGAACACACCGTGGGCGTATCCCGGCCCGCCCCCGCCGTGCCCCACGACGAGACCCAGCGGCGACGCGGGGTCGGCCATCAGGCCGAGCCCGTACGCGGGCCGGACGAAGCCGGTGGCGGGGTGGCCGATAGGGATGAAGGTGGCGGGGTCGAGCATGGCCGGAGGCAACGTGCGCCAGAACCCCAGGAGGTCGTCGGCCGTGCCGACCAGCGTCCGGTGACCGACCCACCGCGGGTCGTAGGCGCCGCGGATGTCGTCCACGCCGTCGCCGATCAGGCGGCTGGGCGCTGGTGCGACCTCGTCGAGGTCCTCGGGACGGAGCGCGACGGTCATCCCCGGCAGGCCGAGTGCCGGAAGGTGCGACGCGAGGCCGCCATGGCGGTCGAGGAGGCGGCGCAGGAGGAGGTAGCCGGTGTTGGAATAGGCCCAACCGCCGCCGGGCTCGAACGTGGGGCCCGCCGCGGCGGCGCGACGGAGGAGCTCCCGATCGGACCACGGCCGGAGGGGGCGCGTCCGCACGGCCTCGTGGTAGGCGGGCAGCGCGCCGTAGTCCCGTGCACCGCTCGTGTGGTCGAGGAGCTGCCGGACGGTCCCCGGCCAGCCGTCGGGGGCGGGGTCGTCGAGCGAGAGTCGGCCCTCGGCCACGAGCCGCAGGATCGCGGCGGCGATCACGGGCTTGGTGAGGCTGTAGATCGGGTAGCGAGCGGACCGGTCGCCGGTCGCGCGGACCCGGCCGCGGCTGACGACGAGGGCCGTGCCGGGGATGGGCGGTGCGGCCAGCAGGCGGTCGAGGGGCCTCACGGCCGCCAACGATACCGGTCCGGGCGCCGGCGAACCGACGTGCCTCGGCGGCCCGTGGGCACCGAGGAGGACCGCGCGAGGTCGCGCCCGCCCGTCACCTGGTCGGACACGTGGATCGGCTTGCGCGCGCTGTGCGCTTGCGGGAGGTCAGCCGGACGGGACCAGCCGGCCCGGGCCCGGCGTGCCGAGAATCTCGCGGGTGGTGGCGAGGCCCCAGGCGTCAAGGTCCGCGAGCCGGTCGGACGAGACCCGCAGGCCGCCGTGGCGGGCGATGTGCGCCGCCCACGCGTCGCGGCGCTCGACCGCGGGGCGGACGATCAGGCAGTCGGGGTCGTTCGTCCAGAACCGGCCGTGCATGAACGCCCGGCCGGCGCTCGTGAGCACGGCGCTCCGGGCGCCGGGCTCGGAGAGGTCGCCCGAGGACGGCTCCCAGTGGGGGGCCGTGTCCGGGCCGACGCGCATCGCGTCGACGAGGCCGACGGTCGGCAGCACCGGCGCACCGCAGCCGAGGAGGTACGCGTCGCCGATCGAGGCGCGCACGAGCTCCATGCCGCGGCGGTACGCCTCGAGCGGCGGCACCGGCTCGTACCGCCGGCCTGGGACCGCGGCCGACCAGACGAAGTCGGCCTTGACATAGTCGATGCCCAGCGACCGCAGCCCGCCCAGCGCCGACGCGAGCGACGCCGCCGCGGCCGGATGGGTCGTGTCGAGCGCGTACAGGTCCTGGTCCCAGTTGCGCCCGACGACGGCCGCGCCGCGGTCGTCCGCGACCAGCCATTCGGGATGGGCGGCGGCGGTCGCGCTCCGGGCGCCGACGAGGAACGGGGCGAGCCAGGCGCCCGCTCGGCGGCCCGTCGCCCGGATCCGCCCGACGAGCGCCGCGAAATCGCCGAAGGCGGGCGACCAGGCCGCCCAGTCGCCGATGCCCGCCTGCCAGCCGTCGTCGACCTGGACGACCTCGACCGGCAGCCCGAGGTCGTCCATCGCCCGGACGTTCTCGTCGACGTCGGCAGCCGTGACCGCGGTGAAGTAGTGGTACCAGCTGCACCAGCCCACCGGGGGGCGACGGATCGGCGGCACGCCCGCCCGCGCGGCGAACCCGTCGGCCCAGCGGGCGAGCGCGCCCTCGAGGCCGCCTGGGCCGTTGTCGGTGTAGTGCTCGACGGGGCCGTCGGCGAAGACGGCGAGGAGGCCGTCCTCGAACAGTGCGGCGATCGACGGCACGCCGAGGCGGGCCCCGGATGCTGCGAACACGTGGGTGGCCGCGTCCGCGGCCGGGCGCACCGCGAGCAGCCCCTCGCCTTGGAACCCTCCCGCGACCCAGCCGCTGCGGGGGCGGGCGTTGAGGCGGTGCAGCCGCTCGTCCCTCGGGCGGATCGGCGTATCGCCGAGCCCGTACGTCGTCGTCGGGGTCCAGGACTGCCAGCCGTGCTCGAACACCCGAGCGCTCCGGGCGTCGACCGCCAGTGTCGCGACGGGCTCGAAGCCGGCGGGCATGCGGGGAGGTCTCACCAGGCCATCGTGGGTCGACTCGCCGCGGGCGGCAAGCGCAGCCGCGCCGGCAGGGGATCGGCCGGGTGCGCGTCCGGCGCCCACATGCTCCCTTTCGCGTGGCGCGGGACCAACGCGGAAAACGCACAGGGTCCCGTCCCAACTGCGCCACCCAGTGTGGGAAACCCGCTGACCTCAGTCGCAGACAGGGCGATCGGACGCGATGCGAAGTCCCAGGCCCGTCATGTCATCGCCCCCGATCTGGCCGAACGTCGAGACCGCGCCTGGCGCCTTCGGGTGGCGGGCGATCACCATGCACACGTCACCCCTCATTGCGGGAGCAGTCGCCTGCCAGCACGTCGAGCTATCGGCCCAGTCGGGCAGCGGTCCGGGGCAGGCGCGCGCCTCAACGACAATCCTCCCGCCGCTTGCCTCGAGCACGCCCTTCCAGTTCCGGGCCAGGTTGTTGACGAAGAGCTTGGCGACGCCCTTGCAGTCGTCAGCCTGCACCCACGAGCAGGTCGCGGTCCAACCATCGAAATGCACGGTCGCCTCAGGCATGCACGCCCCGACCAAGAGGAGTGCGGTCGCTGCTACCGCGAGACCCTTCATCCGGGTATCCCCCACTGCTTCATTGCTCGATCTTCGCCGTTTCTCGAACGCTTTACACCTGGTCTCCGGTTGCCGTTAGGACCGGGAGTCCGCAACCGGGAGGTTTCACACACCCGGTGGCGCAGTTGGGCCACGTCGCAGGCTTGACAGGTGACTGATTGGTCACGTATTGTCGGCCGCACAGACAACGCAACGGAGACACGAGCGATGGCGAGCAGCACGAACACCACGAGGGCGACCGACGGCTTCACGGCGGAGGAGAAGGCAGCCGTCAAGGAACGCGCACGGGAGCTCAAGGCGGCGAGCTCGAAGGCGGACGGCGAGCGCGACCTGCGGCAGAAGATCGCCGAGATGCCGGAGCCGGACAAGTCGATGGCCGAGCGTGTGGACGCGGTCGTGATGGCCGCCGCCCCGGAGCTCGAGCGCAAGACGTACTACGGGATGCCCGCCTACGCGAAGGACGGCAAGACGCTGTGCTTCTTCAAGCCGAAGTCCAAGTTCAAGGTCCGCTACGCGACCTTCGAGCTCCAGCCGGACGCGATGGTCGACGACGGCTCGATGTGGCCGGTCGCGTTCGCGCTGACCGAGCTGACCGAGGCGAACGAGGCTCGGATCACGGAGCTCGTGAAGCGGGCGACGCGCTAGAGCCGGTCAGGGCGTCGGCGTTGCCTCGACCGCCTTGAGCTTGGACCGCCTCGCGGCCCACGCGCCGAGCTCGCGCAACCGCTGCTCGGAGACGGAGCCAGGCTCCGCCGCGTACGTCTGGAGCGTGAGCCCGGGATCGGCCGGCAGATCGAGCGCCTCGAAGGTCAGCGTCAGCTCGCCGACGAGCGGGTGCCGCAGCTGCTTGGTGCCGCTCAGATGGTTCTTGACGTCATGGGCGGCCCAGCGGACCGCGAACTCCTCGCTCCTCGTGGTGAGCTCGCCGATGAGGTCCGAGAGCGACCGGTCGTAGGGATTGCGCCCGGCCTCGGCGCGGAGCACCGCGACGGTGTCGCTTGCCGCGCGCTCCCAGTCGATCCAGTAGAGGCGCGAGCGGGGGTCGAGGAACGTGAACCGGGCGGTGTTGGGGCCGCGCGGGTCGCGGTACAGGTCGGAGTACAGGGCGCGGCCCATGTCGTTCGCATAGACGATGTCGAGGCGTCCATTGCGCACGGCCACCGGGATGCCGACGATGGCATCCACGATCCGGGCGATGCTGGGACGAACCTTCTGGGGTGTCGCGGCGCGGCGCGGGGGTTGCTCGGCGTTGGCGGTCCGGCACAGGTCGATGAGGTGGCCGTGCTCGGCCTCGTCCAGCTGGAGCGCGGCGCTCACGGCCTGGAGCACGCTCTCGGACACGCCGCGCGCGTTGCCGCGCTCCAGGCGGGTGTAGTACTCGACGCTGATGCCGGCGAGCAGTGCGACCTCCTCGCGGCGGAGGCCCGCGACCCGGCGCTGGCGGCCGAACGCCGGCAGGCCCACCCGCTCCGGCGTCAGCTTGGCGCGGCGGGTGGTGAGGAACTCGCGGATGTCGCTCTCGGTGCTCATGACACACCAACCCTACGCTCCGGGCCCAGGACGTGGGAGGCACTGCCAGTACCCCTAAGACCAGTGCCTTCCTCGCGCCCGTCCACGATGGTTCCATGTGGCCATGACGAACCCCACTGCTCCCCAGGGCGCCGACCCGATCGATGCGTCGATCCTGTCGCTCGCCCATGTCGGCGAGACGCGGCGACCCGTGAAGATCGTCGAGCATCCCGCCTTCCGCAACCATCCCCGGCGCACCGACACGCTGCGCACCAGCACCGTCCCGCGGATCCCGATGGACCTGCGCCTCGGGCCACTCGACCTCCCGCGGCCGGCCTCGATGGCCGCCCGGCCCGTGGCCACGGCACCCTGCGTGGCGGCCTGACGACGCGTGGCGCCAGCTTCGAGCGGCCCCGCGACATCGCCGTCGTGGACCGGGGGTACCCGACGGTAGGACGTCCGATGCGCATGCCACGCGTGTGCCGAGCGACCCCCGGCAAGGGGCGATAGGCCCCATCCCCGGGCACTGGCCGGCGGGGCACCCTGTGACCCGAGTCCGTGCACCCGCCGCACGGGGACCAGGAGTCCCGCCATGCGCGTCCCGACGCTTGCCAAGAACCATCTCGTGCTCGTCGCCGGCCTCGTGTGGTGCGCCGCCGGCGCGATGGTCGTGCTCGTCGGGCTCCCGCTGGAGCTTCGACTCGCGCCCGAGCACCTCGTCCTGCTGCCGCTCGCCGCGCTCGTCTTCGTGGCGTTCTACGTGCTGGTGTTCTCGCGCCTCGTGCGCAAGCACACGCACCGGATCCGCGCCAGCGACGAGGAGCGGCTGCCGTTCTGGCAGTTCTTCAACGGCGGGTCGTGGGCCGTGATGGCCGTGATGATGTTCGGCGGCATGGGCCTCCGGTTCGGCCACGTGATGCCGGACTGGATGATCGCGTGCTTCTACACGGGGCTCGGCATCGCGCTGTTCGTGTGCGGCGTGCGGTTCCTGGGCGCCTTCGCGCGCAAGGACGTGCTGGTCCCAACACCCGGCGACTGACCATCCGCCCCACGGGGCCCGCTCGCGCCGTACGCTCTTCTCGAGGAGTCGGACGATGCCGGACGCGCCCAAGGACCACGTCTTCCAGGCCTATCCGGCGACGCCGGGCGCGGTGGTGAGCACCCTGTTCCGCGCGACGATCGACGGCGAGCCCCTGTCGGTCGAGGCATACGCCGGGATCAGCTATGTCCGGTTCGCGTTCAGCGGCGTCGTCGTCGTCCAGATCAGGGTCGACGGCGAGGTCGGAGCGACGAGGATCCTGCCGCGGGACGCTGCCGTGGCTGAGACCGGCGCGGACGGCTCGCTCCGGCTGACCCTGACCGAGCCCCGGCCGTTCGTCGCCTGGATCGGCGACCGCGAGAAGCTGTTCGTGCTCGCCGACCCACCCGAGCGGGCGCCGGTGCCCGACGGGACCGGGGTCGTCGCCGTCGCGCCGCCCGACGCGGGCACGGCACCCGCCGGCCTCGCGACGCTCGCGATCCAGTCGGCGCTCGATCGCGTCGCCGCGCTGCCCGGCGGCGGGACCGTGGTGCTGCTGCCAGGCCGGTTCGTCTCGGGAACGATCAGGATCCCCGGCCACGTCACGCTGTACGTCTCGGCGGGCGCGCTGCTGGAGGGATCGGCAGACCCCGCGGACTACCCGGTGGACCCGGGCCGCATCGAGCGCGGACGCGACACGACCCTGGACGGCGACGCGCGCTTCTACGGGCGGACGATGACCTTCTCGCGGCTCGTCCTGGTCGACGGGGCGACCGACGTCCGGATCCGCGGACGGGGGACGATCAGCGGCAGCGGGCGACTCCTCCGGACCCGGCACAACGCCGTCCCGAACCTGGTGCGTGTCCGGGAGAGCCGTGACGTGTCCATCGAGGACGTGCTGCTGCGGGACGCGGCCGCGTGGACGCTCCACATCCTCGCGTCGGACGGGGTCGCTGTCTCGAACGTGAAGATCGTGAACGACCGCGACAACCTGAACACGGACGGGATCGACCCGGACATGTCGACCCGGGTGCGCATCGACCGCGCGTTCGTCTACACCAAGGACGACGCGATCTGCGTCAAGGCGAGTCGCAACGACGAGCTGGAGGGGGACGTGGTGGATGTCCGGGTCACGGACAGCGTCCTGAGCTCGCGGGACGCGGCGCTCAAGGTCGGGACGGAGTCGAGCGCGGCGGTCTTCCGCGACATCGTGTTCGAGCGCTGCTGGGTCTTCGAGTCCGGGCGGGCGATGTCGGTGGTCGTGCGGGACGGTGCGGCGTACGAGCGGGTCACCTTCCGGGCGATCTTCGTGGATCGCGGCGTGGACCATCTCGTGGAGCAGGTCATCGGCGTGCGCGACCCGCAGGCCGGGCTGGGGTCGATCCGCGACCTCTCGTTCGAGGACGTCCACGCGCCCGAGTACCGCGTCCCCGACCTGGCGTGGACGTGGTACGCGCAGTTCCGCCCGGGGCGCCCGCCCGAGGGCACGGCGGTCCCGGTCTTCGCCGGCGCCGACGAGGAGCATCGCGTGGAGGGCCTTCGGCTGCGCAACGTCGTCGTCAACGGCCGGCGGCTGGCGACGCACGAGGACGCGAGTGCGGTCGGTCTGACGATCGGGCCGTTCGTGGACGACGTCGACATCGGCTGAGACGCCACCCGGCCCGTTCGGCGCGGGCCGTTACTCGACCGTCGTCGTGGTGAGATACCGCCGGCGCTCGACGAGCTCCACGACCGGGCCCCGCAGGGTGAGCTCGGCGGCCAGCGGCAGGTCGGTGGAGGAGGCACCAACCTGCACGCTGACCCGCCCGGGCTCCACGACGCGGCGGAGGTCCGCCCCGACGTAGCAGAGCTGTTCCGTGGAGAGGCCGAAGCTGACCGTGCGTCGCTCGCCCGGCTCCAGGTGGACCCGCCGGAAGCCGCGCAGCTCGCGCACCGGGCGCGCAATCGTCGCCTCCTCGTCACGCACGTAGAGCTGGACGACCTCGTCGCCGGCGACGGGTCCGGTGTTGGTGACGTCGACCCGGATGGCCACCTCGTCGCCGGTCGTCTCGACCGTCGACCGGTCGAGACGCAGGTCCTCGAACGCGAACGTCGTGTACGAGCGACCGAACCCGAACGGCCAGAGCGGGCTCACCGGCGAGTCCACGTAGTCGCCCTTGGGGTGCGAGCGCCCGCCCGTGGGGTGGTGGCGGTACGAGAGCGGGAGCTGGCCCACGCTGCGCGGCATCGACACCGGCAGCTTGCCGCTGGGGTTCACCGCACCGGTGAGCACGCCCGCGATCGCGTCGGGGCCCGCGTCGCCGGGAACCCACGCGAGCAGGACGGCGGCGCAGTGCTCGGCGGCCCACGGGATCGCCAGTGGCCGGCCGCTCACGACGTCGAGCACGACCGGGGTGCCGGTCGCGACCACCGCCTCGAGCAGCTCCTGCTGGCGGCCCATGAACCCCAGCCCCACGCGGTCGCGGAACTCGCCGGTCGTCGAATCGTCGGTGAGGCCCGAGCGTTCGCCGAGCACGACGACCGCCACGTCGGCGTCGCGAGCGGCGGCAACGGCCGCCGCGAGCTCCTCGTCCGACCCGTCCGAGATGCCCGTGCCGCGGGCATGGACGACCTGCGCCCCGGTGACGGCGGAGCGCAGGGCGTCGAGGATCGTGCGTCGCCCGGTCAGCTCGTCGCCGGGCGCGAACACCTCGCCGTCGCCGATGACACCCAGCGCATCGACGCCCGAGCGCATCTCCTGGAGCGTCTCCATGTGGACGAGGTGGCTGTAGTCGCCCAGCAGGTCGCGCGCGCTGTCCGCGATCGGGCCGACGACCGCGATCCGGCGCAGGCCCGGGTCGAGCGGCAGCACGCCCCGGTTCTCGAGCAGCACGATCGACCGCTCGGCGAGCGAGCGGGCCGCCTCCGCCTCGGCGACCGCGAGCTCCTCGAACGCGCCGTCCGTCGGCGGGTCGACGTACGGGCGGTCGAACAGGCCCAGGCGCAGCTTCATCCGGAGCACCCGCTCCACGGCCGCGTCCAGGAGCACCTCGTCCACGCGTCCGTCCGCGAGAGCATCGAGCAGCGGTCGGCCCCAGGCCACGGTCCGCGGCAGCTCGGCATCGACGCCGGCGGCGAGCGCGAGCCGGGCGGCCTCGCCCAGGTCCGGGGTCAGGCGATGCGCCGTCGAGATCATCTCCACGCCCATGTAGTCCGAGGCGACGATCCCGTCGAAGCCCCACTCGCCGCGCAGGATCGACCCGAGCAGCTCGGTGGACGCGTGGCAGGGCACGCCGTCCACGTCGCAGTACGCGGGCATCACGCTCCCGATCCGCGCGTGGCGGACCGCCGCCTCGAACGGCACCAGCTGCTCGTCGCGGAGCTCGCGCGGGCCGAGATGCGCCGGGGCCTGGTTGCGGCCGCCCTCCGCCAGCCCGTGGCCGACCATGTGCTTTGCCGTCGCGAGCACGCCGTCCGCGAGATCCGGGCCCTGGAGCGCCTCGACGTACGCGCACCCCAGCACCGTCGCCAGGTACGGATCCTCGCCGTACGTCTCCTCGATGCGGCCCCAGCGCGGGTCGCGGGCGATGTCGAAGACCGGCGCGAGGGCGTGCCGTGCGCCGGTCAGGAGCATCCGCCGGCGGATCGTCGTCGCGACCGCCGTCACGAGGTCCGGGTCGAAGGCTGCCGCCGCACCGATCGACTGCTGGAAGGTGGGCGCGGCCCACGCGATCAGGCCGTGGAGGCACTCCTCGTGGATGATCGCGGGGATGCCGAGGCGCGTCCCCTCCACCAGCTGGCGCTGGATCGCGTTGGCCGTCGCGGCGACCTGGTGCGGGCGGAGGTTCGTGGAACCCGCGAGGCGCGTGATGTGCCCGATGCCGTCCGGCGCCAGCGCGGCGAGTCGCTCGACGTCGAGCGCGTCGTCGCGGACGACCTCGAACGCCCAGAACGAGCCCAGCTGGGCGACCTTCTCGGCGCGGGTCATGCGCGCGAGGAGGTCCGCCGCCCGCGTGCCGATGGGCAGCGCGGCGTCCCGATAGGGCAGCGCCGGGTCCCGATAGGGGAGCGCGATCGTGGTCATCCCTTCACCGATCCAGCCGTCAGGCCGCCGACGAGCTGGCGCTCGGCGAGGAGGTAGAACCCGAGCGCCGGGATCAGGGCGAGCGTCGTGTAGGCGAGGATCCGGGCGGTGTCGGTCGTGTACTGCGTGCTGAAGTTGGTCACGCCGAGGGGCAGGGTCCAGTTGTTCGCGTCGGACAGCATCACGAGCGGCAGCAGGAACTGGTTCCAGCTCGAGACCAGCGCGAGCACCGCGACCGTGACGAGCGCCGGCTTGGCCAGCGGCAGCAGGATGCGGAAGAAGAAGCCCAGCGGCCCGCAGCCGTCGATGGCTGCGGCATCCTCCAGCTCCATGGGGATGCTCCGGAAGAACGGCCGCAGGATGATGATCGTGAGCGGCAGCGCGAACGCCGCCTCCGGCAGGGCGAGGCCGAGCGGGTTGTCCAGGAGGCCCAGGTCGCGGACGAGGATCAGCAGCGGCAGGATCGCGACCGTGACGGGGAACAGCAGCCCGAGCGTGAACACGGTGTACGCGACCTCGCGACCCGGGAACTCGCGCCGTGCGATGACGAACGCGGCGAGCGCCGCGAACAGGACGACGACGCCGGTCGACAGGCCGGCGACGATCGCGCTGTTGCGCAGCTGGATCCAGAAGCTCGGCGACGTCAGCGAGTCGGTGTAGTTGGTCCACACCCAGGGATCCGGCAGGCCCACCGGGTTGGCCGCGAGCTGCGGTGCGTCGCGGAACCCGCCGAGCGCCGCGAACGCCACCGGCGTCACGATCACCCCCGCGACGACGAGCAGCACCGCGTAGCGCAGGACGGACCCTGCGACCCGGCCCGCGCGGATCGGCTCAGCCATACGTGGTGGCTCCTTCGGTGTCGCGCCGCAGCACCCACCGCTGGTAGGCGAGGGCGAGGACGAAGCAGATGAGGAACAGGATCACGGCGACGGCGCTGCCGTAGCCGAACTGGAAGCGCACGAACCCCCGGTCGAACATGTAGACGGCCATCGTGTTCGAGGCATTCACCGGGCCGCCGCGGGTGGTGACCCACACGAGGTCGAACAGCTGGAGCGACCCGATGATCGAGAGGAACACGGAGACCCGGATCGTCGGGCCGAGCAGCGGGAGCGTCACGTAGCGCAGCGCCTGGCGGCGCGTCGCGCCGTCGATCGCGGCCGCCTCCTCCAGCTCGCGCGGGATGCCCTGGAGCCCCGCCAGCAGGAGGATCATGTGGAAGCCGAAGTACTTCCACGTGATGATGAAGAACAGGGCGACGAGGACCGTCGCGGGGTCGGCCAGCCACGGGTGGTAGGCGTCTCCGAGGCCGATCGTCGTGAGGAAGTGGTCAGCCAGGCCGTTCGGCTGGAGGATCAGGCTCCAGACGATCGCCGTGATGACCTCGGCGATGACGTACGGGGCGAAGAAGATCAGGCGCAGGACGGCCCGGCCCGGGAACCGCCGGTTGAGCATCAGCGCGATGCCCAGCGCGAACGGGACCTGGAGCACGAGCGAGAGGACCACGATCAGCGCGTTGTGGCTGACCGCGCCCAGGAACACCGGGTCCGAGAGCGCCCGCTGGAAGTTCGCGAGCCCGACGAACTTGTCCATCGCCTGGAGCCCGTTCCAGTCGTAGAGGCTGTAGCGGGCGGCCTGGACGATCGGGAACAGCACGAACACCGCGTACAGGACCAGCGCCGGGAGCATGAACAGCCCGGCGAGGCCCCAGGCACGCAGGTTCCTGCGGGAGCGGGAACGGACTCGGACGGCGGACGCCACGTGACTCAACTCAGCGGGTACGGAATGGGCCGGCATGGCAGCCGGCCCATTCGTCGTCGTGCTGGGTCAGGGGTTCGGGCTACTGGCCGGCGGCCGCCTGGATGGCCTGGACCACCGACTCCGGCGTGCCGGTGCCAGCGTACAGCGTGGCCACGGCCTCGTTGATCGCCCCACCCAGCTCGGGCGAGGTCGCCTGGTCGAGGTAGAGCTGGACGAACTTCGCCTTCGCGCGGCCCTCGAGCACGAGGGTCAGCATCGGGTCGGTCGTGGACGCCTCGGAGCCGTTCGTCGTCGGGAGGATGCCCGAGTTGAGCGCGCCCCAGCGGTTGGCGGCGTCGAGGGTGACCAGGGAGTGCAGGAAGTCGACCGTCTCGGGCGGCGCATCCTTGCCCACGGCGAAGCCGTTGCCGCCGCCGAGGCCGTCGAACGCATCGCCCGCACCGCCCTCGACCGCCGGGAAGGGGAACCAGCCGAGGCCCTCACCCATGGCGCGCTTGTCGCCGGAGTTGGCGTTGACCGTGCCCGGGAGCCACTGGCCCATCAGCTGGATCGCGCCGTTGTAGGTCGCCTGCGCGGCGGCCGAGCTGCCGGCGCCGTCCCACGGGGCGGCCAGGAAGCCTTCCTGGAACGGCTTCAGGTCGATCAGCTGCTGGAAGTCCTGGCCGGCCTTGACGAAGCAGGCATCGGACCAGTCGCCCGTCGTGACCGCCTTGTCCATGCCCGCCTGGCCGCACTCGCGGACTGCGAGGTACGCCCAGTAGAAGGCGCCGGTCCAGGTGTCCTTCCCGGCGAGAGCGATCGGCGTCTGGCCCTTGTCCTTGAGCGTCTTCACCGTCGTCAGGAAGTCCGCCCACGTCGCGGGAAGCGTCGTGATCCCGGCATCCGTGAAGGTCTTGGTGTTGTACCAGAAGCCCACGAGGCCGAGGTCGAACGGGACGCCGTAGTTCTTGCCGTCCACCGCGTACATGCCGAGCGCGCCCTGGTTGATCGTGTCCTTCCACGGCGCGATGTCGGCGGAGATGTCCTTGACCAGGCCGGCCTCGACCTGCTGGCGCAGGCCGCCGCCGCCCCACGTCTGGAACAGGTCGGGCACGTCGCCCTGCTGCAGCAGCGTGGTCAGCTTGGTCTTGAACGCCTCGTTCTCGTTGACCTGGATGTCGATCTTGACGTTGGGGTGGGCCGCCATGTACTCGTCGGCCAGGTCCTTCCACAGGCTCAGGCCCGGGTCGTTGTTCTGGATGTGGTACCAGGTGATGGTGACGGGCTCGCCGGCCTGCGCCGACGCGCTCGCGGCCGTCGTGGGTGCCGCCGTCGCTGCGGCGGACGGCGCGGTCGTGGCAGTGCTGCCCGAACACGCCCCCACGACCAGCATCGCTGTGGTCGCCAGCGCGGCGATCCGTCCTCGGGACATCGACATGTGTCCTCGCTCCTCCTCTTCCGAAAGTTGCGAAATCGTGGCCGCTCGTTTCGGTTCGGCCACTCTAGGATCGGGGTTCTCGGGGCGTCAACCCCTGCCTGAATCTTTCGTGAGACTCCTGCACAAACCGGCCGAAACTTTCGGGACGCCGGCGCTATACTCCGCGCCATGACCGCGACATCCGAGGGCCGATCGGGCCGAAGAGGGCCGACGATCGACCTGATCGCCCGCGAGGCGGGCGTCTCCGTGCCCACCGTCTCGAAGGTGATCAACGGTCGCGCCGACGTGGCGCCCGCCACCCGCCGTCGGGTGGAGGCGGCGATCCGCGAGCACGGCTACCTGCGACCGGCCCGGCCGGGTCGTCGGGCGCCGCTGCTGGAGGTGATCTTCCACGAGCTCGAGAGCGAGTGGGCCCTGGAGATCGTGCGCGGCGTCGAACGTGTCGCGGGGCGCCACCAGCTCGCCGTCGTGCTCACGGAGATGCAGGGCCGCCGACGGCCCGGGCAGGGCTGGATCGAGGGCGCGCTGGCGCGACGGCCGATGGGCGTCATCGCGGTGTTCTCGGACGTGGACGAGGCGATGCGCGAGCAGCTCCACAGCCGCGGCATCCCGTTCGCCGTCGTGGACCCGGCGGGGGAGCCGCTCCACGACACCCCGTCCATCGGCGCCACCAACTGGAACGGTGGCCTGGCGGCGACACGGCACCTGCTGGGGCTCGGCCACCGGCGGATCGGGGTCATCGGCGGCCCGGCGGGCGTCCTGTGCAGCCGCGCGCGCGTCGACGGGTTCCGTGCGGCGATGGACGAGGCCGGCGTGCCCATCGACCCCAGGCTCGTGAGCCACGGCCCGTTCCAGGTCGACGAGGGCATCGCCACCGGGCGGCGCCTCCTTGCGCGGCGCGACCGCCCCACGGCGATCATCACCGGCAACGACCTCCAGGCGCTGGGCGTCTACCAGGCTGCGCGCGAGGCGCGCCTCCACATCCCGGAGGACCTGAGCGTGGTCGGCTTCGACGACCTGCCGATCGCCCGCTGGGTGAGCCCGCCCCTCACGACGGTCCGCCAGCCGCTGATCGAGATGGCGGAGGCCGCGGCGGAGCTCGTGCTCGGCATCGCCCGCGGCGAGGAGCCCGCCCAGACGCGGGTCGAGCTGTCGACCGAGCTGATCGTGCGCGAGAGCACCGCGCCGCCCGCGAGCATCGACGCGGCCTGAGCCATCGTCCCCGGCGCTGCAATGCACGGCGGCGGGACCGGCCATCGCCACCCGATCCCGTTCGTGACCCTCGGCTCTTGATGGTCAGCGGGGCTGCGTTCAACGTGGCGCACCGAGGGAAGCCAGTCTTGTCCGGGTCTCGATCCGTCGGCATCCTCGCGTCCGCGATCCTGGTCGCGGCGTGCGCGTCAGGCGCGAGCACGCCCGCCCCGTCGCTCGCCGGCCGGGCCCTCGACGGCACGCAGCTCGGGCCGTGCATGATCAAGGGCGACGTCCCGGTCACCGCCGAGGCCGCCGCCCTGTGCGGCACGCTCACCGTCCCGGAGGACCGGTCGAAGCCGGATGGGCGGACGATCGGCCTCCGCGTCGCGGTCGTCCCCGCCACTGCCTCCGTCCCGGCGGCCACGCCGCTGTTCGTGCTCGCGGGAGGGCCGGGCGACGCCGCGACGCAGTTCTTCGCGTGGTTGCCTGGGCTCTATGCCGACGTCCACGCGACGCGGGACATCGTCCTCGTGGACCAGCGTGGGACGGGCGCGTCCAACCCCATGACGCTGCCGGCGATGCCCGACACGTCGGGGGCGTCGGCAGCCGAGGCCGACGGGCTCCTCGCGGCGTGGGCGAGGGACGGGCTGGCCGCGCTCGACGCCGACCCACGGATGTACACGAGCACGATCGCCGCCGACGACCTGGACGCGGTCCGGGCGGCGCTCGGGTACGAGACGGTGGACCTGTACGGCACCTCGTATGGCGGGGAGCTGGCCCAGTACTACCTCCGCCAGCACGCGGACCGGGTTCGGGTGGCGATCATGGACGGCACGACGCCGCTCGACGTCCCGGTCCTCGAGCGCATGGCGGCAACGAGCCAGCACGCCCTCGATCTCCTGCTGGCCCGGTGTGAGGAGGACGCGGCATGCGACGGGGCATTGCCGGCCGTCGTCGACGAGTGGTCGGCGCTGTTGGCGGCCCTCCGCACGGGCATGGAGGTCACCGATCCCGCGACGGGGGAGCACGGCACGGCCACGCTCGCGACCGTGGGCTCGTCCCTCCACTACGCCCTCCTGACCGAGGACCGTGCGTCCAGGCTGCCGCTCGCGATCGATCTCGTGACGCGGGGCGACACGGCGCGGGCCGACGAGCTCGTGCCACCGATGGACGCCTCGCCGAGCGCGGGCAGCACGCTGCTCATGAAGGACGAGATCCTGTGCTCGGAGGCGTGGGCGCGATGGGACCCGGGCGAGGTCGCAGCCCAGGACCCGCAGAGCTATGCGGTCCCGTTCGTCACCGCGTGGGCGGTCTCCCAGGCGGCCCTCTGCAGCCACCTCCCCAAGGGTGTCGTCCCCGCGGACGATGCGGCGGCGGTCGTGACGGACCTGCCGATCCTGTGGCTGACCGGCGACGGCGATCCCCAGGACCCGCCGTCGAACCTCACGGGCGTGAGCGCCCAGCAGCCGAACAGCCTGGTCGTCGTGATGCCCGCGCAGGAACACGTCGTGGGGCACATCGGGTGCGCGCCGAAGGTGATCGCCCAGTTCCTGGATGCCGGACGGACCGCGGGCCTCGACACGGCGTGCATCACCTCGCGTGCGGGGTCGCCGGCGCCCTCGTTCGCCCTCCCGTGAGCTCGCCTGCCGGGTCAGCCCTCCGTCGGTCCGGTGCCTGACCGCAAGCGTCCGGCGCACCGGGCGCGAGCTCGGTCATGACCTGGAACGGGCGAAACGCCGTCGCGCTGCGAGGCAGTTACCATGACGCGATGTCGCGCCTCGAGCGTCCGGGGCACCCTGTGGTGCGCAGCGGTCGTTCCGCCCCAGTCGTCGTCCCGTGACGGCCGTTCGCCCCGTG
>JAICUV010000313.1 GCA_025935655.1 Chloroflexota bacterium
CCCGCGTTCCCGCCGAGCTCCAGCACGACCTTCTTCTTGCCCGCCCGCTCCTTCATCCGCCAGCCGACGGACGGGGACCCGGTGAACGTGAGCAGCTTGAACCGCTCGTCGCTGACCATCCGGTCGCCCAGCTCGCGGCTCATCGGCAGGATCGAGACCATCCCCTCGGGCACGCCGACGCTGTCGATGATCTCCGCCACGGCGAGCATGACGAGCGGGTCCTTGGACGGCGGCTTGAGCACGATCGGGTTGCCCGACGCGATCGCCGGGGCCACCTTGTGCGCCGCGAGGTTGAGCGGGAAGTTGAACGGCGAGATCCCGGCGATCGGGCCGATCGGGAAGCGCCGGGTGATCCCGACCCGGTCCTTAGAGCTGGGCATGAGGTCCAGCGGGATGACCTCGCCGTATGCGCGCTCGGCCTCCTCCGCCCCGAGGCGGAACGTGAGGACCGCGCGATCGACCTCGGTCAGGGAATCGCGGATCGGCTTGCCGGCCTCGGCGGCGATCAGCGCGCCCAGCTCCTCGCGCCGCGCCTTGATGCCCGCGCTGATCTCGCGCAGGATCCGGCCTCGCTCGTATGCCGGGAGCTTCCGGGTGACCTCGAAGGCGCGCACCGCGGCCTCGACGGCCTGCTCGTACTGCGCCTCGGTCGCGAGGTACGTCGCGCCGGCGAGCTCCCCCGGGCGGGCCGGGTTCTCGATCTCGAGGACGTCGGGCGAGTCGACCCACGAGCCTGCGAGGTAGATCGGATGCGGCTTGACGCCGGCGACGGTGGCCATCGGGGCTCCTGGGTGCGTGCGGATCGGTGAGGCTGGGCGGCCCGGTCGCGGGCCCGACTCGCATTCTAGGCCCGGCCCCCCAAGGTCAGCCCGCGACGGACCGCAGGATGGCCTCGACCTGGGCCAGGTCTGCGAGGCGTGGGCTGTTCGCGATCGCCGGGTCGTCGACGGCGTCCTGGGCGATGACGGGCACGAGGTCCGCCCCCACGCCGAGCGCCGCGAGGGTCGGGCGCTGGCCGACCCGGCGCAGGAACGCGTCGAGCGCGTCGATCCCCACCCGCGCGGCGTCCGGCCAGGCGTCGGCCGGGGAGGCGGCGCCGAGGGCTACGGCCACGAGCGCCAGCTCGCGGTCGCGGAGACCGGGCTGATTGGCGTAGAACGAGAGCACCTCGGGGAGCACGGCCGCGAGCGCCGTCCCGTGCGGGAGCCGGCCGCGGGTCCCCAGCGCATGGCCGATCGCGTGCACGAGCCCGACGCCCGTCCCGCTCGCCTGCCCGATCCCCGCGAGGTGCGACGCGAGCAGCAGCTGACCGCGCGCCTCCGTCTCAGACCCGTCGGCCACGGCGACCGGCAGCCAGGTGACCACGGTCCGGGTGACCTGGAGCGCCATCGCCTCGGCAAACGGGTTCGGGTTGCGCGAGAGCAGGCTCTCCAGGCTGTGGGTCATCGCGTCGACGCCGGTCGCGGCCGTGACGGCCGGCGGCAGGCCGACCGTGAGCTCCGGGTCCAGGATCGCGACCCGCGGCCGGACCGACGGGTGGCCGACGTAGCCCTTGCGTCCCGCGGCCTCGTCGGTGATCACCCCGTAGGTGTTCGTCTCGGCGCCCGTGCCTGCGGTCGTGGGGACGGCGATGACCGCCAGCCCGGGCGCGAGCTCCTCGCGGTGATAGCCGAGGGCCAGCACGTCGCCGCTGTTCATCGCATGCAGCGAGATCGCCTTGGCGGAGTCCATCGACGAGCCGCCGCCCAGCGCCACCACCACCGTCTGCGCCGTCCCGAACAGCGCGAGCGCGCGGCTGCCGCGGAGGATCGACGCGGTGCCCGGGTTCGGCTCCACCTCCGCGTGGACGTGCGCCGTGATCCCGGCTGCCTCGAGCAGCGTCCGCACGCGCTCCGCGATGCCCGCGGCCGCGACGCCCGGGTCCGTCACCACGAACGCATGGCGCCCGCCGTGCTCGCGGACGATCGCCGGCAGCTCGGCGATCCGCCCCCGGCCGTAGAGGATCCGGTCCGCCAGCGGGATGTCGAGGGCGACGTGGGCGACGCTCACCGCGGCGGCGGCCCGAGGCGCAGCTTGATCCCGGCGGCCTCCTCCACCATGCGCACGGTGCTCAGCTCCCCCGCCCGGTCGCCGTACAGCGCCCGTGCCCGCCGGTAGAGCTGCTCCACGAGGCCGCTGAGCTCCAGCGGCACCCCGAGCTCCCGGCCGAGGTCCACGGCGAGCCCGAGGTCCTTGGTCACCAGGTCGAGCGTGAAGCTCTCGTCGTAGTCGCCCTCGAACACCCCGTCGATGTCGCGCTCGAGGAGCGCGGAGGATGCCGGCCCCGCGGCGAGCGCGCGTCGCAGCGTCCCGACCTCCACGCCCGCCTTGGCGCCCAGCACCAGCACCTCCGCGGCCGCATGGGCGTGGATGAACCACAGGAGATTGAGGCACAGCTTCACCGCGTACCCGGCACCGCGCGGACCCACGTGGACCACGCGCTCCGGGTCGCCCATCGCGTGGAGGACGGGCAGGACGCGCTTGACGTCGGCCGCGTCGCCCCCCGCGAACACCTGCAGCGTCCCCGCGGTCGCGCCCTTGACCATGCCTGCCACCGGGGCGTCGATGACGGCGACGCCACGCGGCGCGCCGTCCTCGGCCGCGATCCGGCCCGCCGCCGGCGTCGAGGTCGACATGTCGATCCAGACGGCACGTTCCCGGAGCGCCTGGAAGGCGCAGTTGACCCCCAGCATCACGGCTTCGACCTGTGCCGGGCCCGGCAGCATCGTGATGAGCACGTCGACCGTCGCGGCGAGGCCCGGCGCGCTCTCCGCGACGCGGGCGCCCTGCGCCACGAGCGGCACCGTCGCCTCGCCGCGGACGTCGAACACCACGAGCTCGAAGCCCGCCCGCGCGACGTTGGCGGCCATCGGCGCGCCCATCCGGCCGAGCCCGATGAACCCCACGACGGGTCGCTTCCCGCGCGACGGCCAGCCCGACGGGCTCACGAGAGGTCCATCCAGGTGGTCTTGAGCTGGGTGTACCCGTCCAGCGCGTGGAGGCTCTTGTCGCGGCCACTCCCCGACTGCTTGAACCCGCCGAAGGGCACCGTCACGTCCGCGGCATCGAAGGTGTTGACCCAGACCATGCCGGCACGGATCCGGCGGGACAGGCGATGCGCCAGCCGGACGTCGCTCGTCCACACCGCGGCCGCGAGGCCGTAGTCCGTGTCGTTCGCCATGCGGACGCCCTCGTCCGGGTCGTCGAACACGAGCATCGTGAGCACGGGGCCGAAGATCTCCTCGCGGGCGACGCGCATCTCGGCCGTCACCCCGTCGAGGATCGTGGGCGGCAGGTAGGCGCCGCCGGTGTGCTCGAGGACCGGCGAGCCGCCGGTCACGACCCGGGCGCCCTCCACGCGACCCACGTCCACGTACCCCATCACCTTGGCCAGGTGTGCGCGGTCGACGAGCGAGCCCAGCTGGGTCGCCGGGTCGAGCGGGTCCGCCGGCTGCATCCCATCGGCGAACGCGACCAGCCGCTCGAGGAACGCGTCCTTGATCCCCCGCTGGACGAGGACGCGCGAGCCCGCGTTGCAGGTCTGGCCCGCGTTGTAGAAGATCCCCCAGCCCACGGCGCTCGCCGCCGCGTCGAGGTCCGGG
>JAICUV010000268.1 GCA_025935655.1 Chloroflexota bacterium
ACCAGGTTGTAGACGTCGTTGGACCAGTTCTGGATGGTGGTGTACCGGACCTTGGACCGGGCGAGCGCGACCACCTCGACCACCGCGACGTGGAGCGATTCGGTGGCGTAGATGGGCGCGGTGCAGCCCTCGATGTAGTGCACTTTGGCGCCCTCGTCGACGACGATGAGGGTCCGCTCGAACTGGCCGGTGTTCTCACCGTTGATGCGGAAGTACGCCTGGAGCGGCAGCGGCACGTCCACGCCCTTGGGCACGTACACGAACGAGCCGCCGGACCAGACCGCGCTGTTGAGCGCGGCGAACTTGTTGTCCTCGGGCGGGACGACCGTGCCGAAGTGCTGGCGGAAGATGTCCGGGTATTCCTTGAGCGCCTGGTCGGTGCCCATGAACACGACACCGATCTTGCTCAGCTCCTCGCGCACCGAGTGGTAGACCACCTCGGAGTCGTACTGGGCGCCCACGCCGGCCAGGAACTTGCGCTCCGCCTCGGGGATGCCCAGCTTCTCGAACGTCGCCTTGATCTGCTCCGGGACGTCGTCCCAGGACTTCTCCTCGCGCTCGGACGGCTTGCGGTAGTAGACGATCTTCTCGAAGTCGATGTCGGCGAGCCGGCCGCCCCAGGTCGGCATCTTGCGCTTGAGGAAGTGGTCGTACGCCCGCAGCCGGAACTCGAGCATCCACGCCGGCTCGTTCTTGAACCCGCTGATCTCCTCGACCGTCTCTCGGGTCAGGCCGCGCTTGGTCTCGCGCAGGTAGACGATGTCGTCGTGGAAGGCGAACTGGTCGCGCTCGTCCTTGACGAGGTCACGGGTCGTGGTCATCGATGCTCCGATCGGAGCCGGCAGCGGCCGGTTGGGAGGCTGTTCGTTCGGGGCCGCCGCGACCGCGGGACGGGGGTCGCGGGCTAATCCCTAGTGGAATTATCGGAATTCCCGGCCGTTCCGTCAACGACGGCCCGGGATCGGTCACGGGACGGCCCTCGCGCATCCCCTGGTGGGGCGATCGTACCGGCGTCCGGGGCCGCTCGCCGCGCTCCGGCGCCCGGCCCCGTGTGCCATCATGCGTGACGGTTCCCGCGTCACCCGGACGTGGTGCAAGAGCGAAGGACCTCGCGCTGGCATGACCGACGAGCAGCTGACCGACACCGTCGTCGCAGGCCCAGAACGCTCGACTCCCGAGGATCGCGCGAGGGCGCGGCGCAATGCGGTCATCCGCACCCTCCTCGTCGGCGGCTACCTGTTCGTCGTGTTCGGCGTCCTCCTGCCGCGGATCGTCGACTACCGCGAGGTCATCGCCGCGTTCCAGGCCGCGCCGCCACAGGCGCTCGCGATCGTGGTGCTGATCGGAATCGCCACCTGGATCAGCGAGGGCGGCGCGATCAACGCGCTCCTGCCCCAGCTGGGGATCTGGCGCTCCACCGTCACCTGGCTGTCCATGACGGCCGTCGGGAGCACGATCCCGGGCCCGGTCAAGATGGCGTTCGGCTACCGCTTGTTCCGCAGCTGGGGCCTGTCGGCCGAGACGGCCGCCCTGGGGCTGTCCCTCAACGGCCTCGCCGCCCAGGCGAGCAAGCTCATCCTGCCCGCCATCGCGACGCTGTTCCTGACCCTCACCGGCACCCTGCCGACGTGGGGCTATCTGGTCGCCGTGCTGATCTCGCTGCCCGTCGCCCTCGGCTCCCTGGTGAGCATCTGGGTGCTCCGCTCGGAGGCGTTCGCGCTCCGGGTGGGCGCCTTCGCCACGCGTGCGACGGACGCGGTGATGCGCCGGATCAACCGCCCCGAGCCCGAGGACCTCACGCCGCGGCTGATGGGGTTCCGGGAGAGCGCCCGCGTGATGCTCCTGGCGCGGCTCGTCCCGACGGTGCTGAGCCAGGTCCTCGCCCGGACGATGGGCTACGTGCTCCTGCTCGCCTCGCTGCGCGCGGTCGGGGTGCCGGCCGAGGTGCTGCCGCCCGACATCGTGCTCGGGGTCTACGCGGCGGTGATGACCATCACGCTGCTGCCGATCGCCCCGGGCGGCGCCGGCCTCCCCGAGCTCCTGTACATCACGTTCTTCACGACGCTCGTGGACGATCCGGCCTGGGACGACGCGATCGCCGCGGGCGTGATGCTGTTCCGCGGCATGTCGTGGTTCGTGCCGATCCCGGTCGGCTATCTCGCGCTGTGGATCGCGCGCCAGCGCGAGAAGCGCACCCCGGCGCCGTCGGGCGCCTAGACCCCGCGCTCCGCCCGCACCCGGCCGCTGGCGATCGCCGCCACGAGGGCGGCGTGGTCCCGCCGGTTCTGCTCCGCATAGGCCTGCGCGAACTCGAGCATGCCGCGCTCGAAGCGACCGCTCGTGCCGATGTAGGCCGCGATCGCCGCCGCGCTCCCCGACCGGGCGTGCGCACGGGCGAGCGCCCAGCCGCAGATGCGCGCGTAGGCGAGCAGGCCGTCCGGCTGCATGGACTCCAGGTTCGCGGACAGCTTGGCGTCCCACAGCTGGCGCCAGTAGTACTGCGGCCCGAGCGGCCCGGTCATCCAGCCGAGGAAGACGTCGCTCGCCGCCTGCATCAGCCGCTGGCCGATGACGACGCGCTGTCCGTGGTGCCGCTGCGCGGACCTGCCGAGATACGGCTCGAGCACGGACGCGCTCGCCTCCTTGACCTGGAGGAACAGCGGGTCGTCGCCCCGCTGGCCCTCGAGGTAGGCGACCCAGCACCGCGTCCCGACGCTGCCGACGCCCACCACCTTGTGGGCCAGGTCTACGAACGTGTAGCGGTCGAGGAGCATCCGGCGATCGGGCGTGAGGGTGCGCCGGTACCCCCTGAACAGGTCCTCGAGGACCTCCCGGCCCTCCTCCGGGACGCGGACGAGGAGGGGCGGCGCCTCGCGGAACTGGCGCCTGCCGTTCACGACCTCGGTGAGCTTGTTGAGCGCGCCGTGGTTGTCCTTCTTGACGGCGAGCCTCGAGATCGCCTCGACGCCGCGCTGGTCGCGGGACAGGTACGACGCGATGTCCTGGATCGTGATCCTCGAGTACCAGGTGTCGAGCGCGCCCATCGTCGCGTACTCGGTCATCCGCAGGCGGTAGCTGCCCATGCCGAACAGCGTCATCCGCCGGGTGAACGCCCTGGACCAGCCCAGCGACTGGCCGGCCACGACGAAGCTCGCCGCGAGGCGCTTGGTGTCCCACTCGAACGGGCCGGGCCGCGTCTCGTCGAAGTCGTTGAGGTCGAACACGAGGTTGCGCTCGGGCGACGCGTACACGCCGAAGTTCGCGAGGTGGGCGTCGCCGCACAGCTGGACGTGCAGCCGGGTCCGGGGCTGCGCCGCGAGATCCGCCGCCATGACGGCGGCCGCCCCGCGGTAGAACGTGAACGGCGACACGGCCATCCGGCCGTAGCGGATGGGGAGCAGCTCCTGGACACGGGCGACGCCCTGCGCCTCGAGGATCGCGATCGGGTCCGCCCGATCGGGGGCCGGCTCCCACGCCGCGTGCAGCTTCCGCGGGACCCGCCCTCGCTCGGCGCGTCCGGCCGCGGCGAGCACCGAGCGGTCCGCGTTGATCGCGGGCGACGCGAGCGTGCTCGCGCCCGTCGCGACCCTGGCGGTCGCATCGGCGGCCGGCTCGTTGTCGTCGCGTCCCACTGGCTCTCCTCTGCGCAGGTCCCCGGTTCGCTGCGTGGAGGAGGATGCCTGATCGGCGGATGCCTCGCCCAGCCCCCGCGCGCGACGGGGCGGCGGACCGCTAGAAGAAGGTCGAGGTCCAGGGCTCGCGGACGGAGCGGAACATGGCCGCCGCCCTCGCCATCGCACCCGCCCGGTGCTCGTCCGCGCCGGTCCGGACCACGACGTCGCGAAGGTCGTGCGCCCCGAGGTAGACCGCGCCCAGGGCGGCCACGGGGAGCGTGAGATCCGGCGAGGCGTCGGTCGCCGTGCACGTGGCGCCGTCGGGGCCGCCGTCCAGGTGGACCCGGCGCCGGCCCCCCGGCGCCCGCTCGTCGATGACCTCGAGGTCCAGGGCGTCGTGCCGCTCGTACGTGCGCGCCGCCAGCGCCCGCTCGAGATCGAAGATCCGGACCCACATCCCGTCGGACAGCCCGGTCATCGAGGCGGCCCGCGGGTTGGCCAGCAGCCACGGCAGCCGGTCCGAGGGCGAGCGGCCCTCGGCCTTGAGGACGGTCACGAGGTCCACCGAGCCCAGGAAGGCCCACAGGGCGCGCTCCACCTCGTCGCTGCGCCCGAACAGGTCCGTGATCTCCAGCTCGTTCCGCGGCGCGCTGTCCGTCCAGCTCGTGTTGGCCCGGTAGCGAATGAAGCCGTCGAGGCGGCCCGCCGCGTCCCGGTGCAGCGCGAAGAAGCCCTTGAACGGCTGGCTGCTCCACGCGTCCGCGACCAGACCCAGACGCACGTCCCACGAGTACGGGCGGCGCGCGATCTCGCCCGGCCGCTC
>JAICUV010000225.1 GCA_025935655.1 Chloroflexota bacterium
GATCATGGGCCCGAACGGATCCGGCAAGACGACCCTCGCCTACGCGCTGATGGGCCACCCGGCGTATCTCATCAAGGGCGGCTCGGTCACGTGGCGGGGCCGCGATGTCCTCGCCCTGAGCGCCGACACGCGCGCTCGGCTCGGGATGTTCCTCGCCTTCCAGTACCCGACCGCGATCCCCGGCCTGAGCGTGGCGTCGTTCATCCGGAGCGCGCTGAACGCGAAGCTCCAGGGCGTCGACAAGACCGGCGACGTCGACCCGACCGACCCGATGAAGGGCGGCATCTCGATGCGCGACTTCCGGACGAAGATGCGCGAGAAGATGGCGCTGCTCAAGATGGACGACGGGTTCGCGGCCCGCTACGTCAACGACGGCTTCTCGGGCGGCGAGAAGAAGCGCCTCGAGATGCTCCAGATGGCGATGCTCGAGCCGGAGTTCGCGATCCTCGACGAGACCGACTCGGGGCTCGACATCGACGCGCTGCGGATCGTCGCGGAGGGCGTCAACGCGCAGCTCAACCCGAACATGGGCGTGCTGCTGATCACCCACTATCAGCGCCTGCTCAACTACATCGAGCCGGACTTCGTCCACGTGCTCGCCGCCGGCCGGATCGTCACCTCGGGCGGCAAGGACCTCGCGCTGCGGCTCGAGGACGAGGGCTACGGGCCCATCCTGCGCGAGAACGGCATGGACATCGGCGTGCCCGACGAGGCGCTCGCCGTCCCGCTCGAGCCCGAGGCCGCCGGCGCGAGCCGGTAGCACCGCGATGACCACCGAGACCCGCCCCGTCGTCGTCGCGCCGTCCGCCGCGCTGGACCCGGCGGCGCTCAAGGCGGACTTCCCGATCCTCGACCAGGAGGTCTTCGGGCATCCGCTCGTGTACCTGGACTCGGCGGCCACGTCCCAGAAGCCGCTCCCTGTCCTCGCGGCGATGGACGAGTACTACCGCCGGGACAACGCGAACGTCCACCGCGGGATCTACCAGCTGTCCGAGCGTGCCACCGCCGCCTACGAGGGCGCCCGGGAGAAGGTCGCGCGGCTCATCGGCGCGCCCGACCCGCGGACGATCATCTGGACCCGCAACGCCACCGAGGCGATCAACCTCGTCGCGTACAGCTGGGGCCGCCGGAACATCAACCGCGGCGACGTCATCGTGCTCACGGAGATGGAGCACCACGCGAACCTCGTCCCGTGGCAGATCCTGGCCCAGGAGAAGGACGCCGACCTCGAGTTCATCCCGATCACCGACGACGGGGTCCTGCGCCAGGACGTGTTCGACGTCCTGCTGCGGCTCAAGCCCAAGCTCGTCGCGTTCACCCACGTGTCCAACACGCTGGGGACCATCAACCCGGTCGTGGAGATGACCCGCAAGGCGCACGAGGCCGGCGCGCTCGTCCTCGTCGACGGCGCCCAGGCAGTCCCGCACCTCCCGGTGGACATCGCGGAGATCGGCTGCGACTTCTACGCGTTCAGCGGCCACAAGGCGCTCGGGCCGACCGGGTCCGGCGTGCTGTGGGGCCGGCGCGAGCTGCTCGAGGCGATGCCCCCGTTCATGGGCGGCGGCGACATGATCCGCGAGGTGCACCTGCGGCGGTCGGAGTGGAACGAGCTGCCCTGGAAGTTCGAGGCGGGCACGCCGGACATCTCCGCGCAGATCGGGCTCGGGGCGGCGGCCGACTACCTCCTCGGCATCGGCATGGACAACGTGCGCGCCCACGAGCAGGAGCTCGTCGCCTACGCGCTAGAGACGCTCCCCCGCGAGGTGCCCGGGATCGAGCTGTACGGCCCGTCCGCGGACCAGCGCGGCGGCGTGGTGCCGTTCAACCTGCCCGGGATCCACCCGCACGACGTGGCCCAGGTCCTCGACCGGTTCGGGATCGCGGTCCGGGCCGGCCACCATTGCACGATGCCGCTCCACGAACGCCTCGACCTCGCGGCGACGGCGCGGGCCTCGTTCCAGGTCTACACGACGCTCGAGGACATCGACGCGCTCGCCGCGGGCCTCAAGGAGGTCCAGACGCTGTTCGCGGGCTAATCACCGACGATCTCGTCGGAATTCGCCGCGCGCGCTATAGTCGAAGCGCAGCCATGGACGATCTCTACCGCGACTACATCCTCGAGCACTACCGGCGGCCCCACAACTTCGGGGTCATCGAGGAGCCGAGCGCGACCTACGAGGGCGCGAACCCGCTGTGCGGGGACCGGATCACGATGCAGCTGGGCGTGAAGGACGGCGTCGTCACCGACGTCGGGTTCACGGGCCGCGGGTGCGCCATCAGCCAGGCGTCCGCCTCGCTCCTGACCGACGAGGTCAAAGGAAAGCCGGTGGAGGCCGTCGCCGGGATCCAGGCGGTGGACCTGCTCGACCTGCTGGGGATCGAGATCAGCCCTGCACGCCTCAAGTGCGCGATGCTCAGCTTCGACTCGCTCCAGCACCTCCTCGCCGACATCGGCGCGAAGCCGCTCCCCGAGAAGGAGCTCGCGTGATGGGCCGCTGCGCGTGTCGCCGGCCGGCCTGAGCCGGCCCCAGGGCATCCGCCGCCGCGCCACGCGCGAATGCGAGCCGGACCCTCCTCCACCAGATCCACCGTCCCCGCCCCGCCGGTCCCGCCGTCGGCCCGTCGTCCACCGGAGCATCCGCCCCACCCATGCCGAAGACCTATTCCGAGCTTCTCCGAGAGGCCCGCGCCGAGATCCCCGAGGTCTCGGCCTCGGAGACCGACGCGCGCCGCCAGCGCGGCAACGTCGCCATCATCGACGTCCGCGAGGCGTCAGAGTGGGACCAGGGCTACGTGCCCGGCGCCACCCACGTCTCGAAGAGCTACCTCGAGCAGCAGATCGAGGCCGCCGTCCCGGACCGCACGACCCCCGTGATCCTGTATTGCGCGGGCGGCGTCCGCTCGCTGTTCGCCGCACAGACGCTGGCCGGCATGGGCTACACGGACGTCGCCTCGATGGCCGGCGGGTTCCAGGCCTGGAAGTCCAACGGGCTCGAGTGGACGACGCCCCCCAAGCTCACCGAGCAGCAGAAGCAGCGCTACAGCCGCCACCTGCTGATCCCCGAGGTGGGCACCGAGGGCCAGGCGAAGCTCCTCGGCTCCAAGGTGCTGCTCATCGGCGCCGGCGGGCTCGGCTCGCCGGCGGCCCTCTACCTCGCCGCGGCCGGCGTGGGGACGATCGGGATCATCGACTTCGACGTCGTCGACCTGTCGAACCTCCAGCGGCAGGTGCTCCACACGAACGACAGCGTCGGCGAGAAGAAGGTGGACAGCGCCCGCCGGACGATCACGGCGCTCAACCCGGACGTGACGGTGGTCGCGCACGAGGAGATGCTGGTCGCGGCCAACGTCGAGCGGATCATCCACGGCTACGACGTCATCCTCGACGGGACCGACACGTTCGAGACGCGGTACATCCTCAACGACGCCGCCGTGGCGGCCGGGATCCCGGTCGTGCACGCGTCGGTGTTCCGGTTCGAGGGCCAGCTCACGACGTTCATCCCGTACCAGGGTCCGTGCTACCGCTGCCTCTACCCGACCCCGCCCCCGCCCGAGCTCGCCCCGGGCTGCTCCGTCGCCGGCGTGCTGGGCGTGGTGCCCGGGATCATGGGCCTGCTCCAGACGAACGAGGTGCTCAAGGTCCTGCTGGGGATCGGCGAGACGCTCGCCGGCCGGCTGCTGCTGTTCGATGCCCTCGAGACCGAGTTCACCGAGCTCAAGCTCCGGCGTGACCCCAAGTGCCCCGTCTGCTCGGACGAGGCCAGGGCCGCGCGCGAGGCCGGGACGCCGCTCCCCGTGGCGACGTTCAGCGACGGGGTGTTCACGCTCAACGGTGGTGGCGGGGATGCCGTCGCGACCCCGCTCGTGGCGACCCCGCTCGTCGCCACGCCGCTCGGAGGCCCACGGTGAGCACCGTCAAGTTCCCCGCGGTCCTGCGCGCCAACGTGGGCGGGGCCCGCGAGGTCAGTGCGGCGGGCTCGACGATCGGCGAGGTCCTGGATCAGCTCGTGGGGACGTACCCGTCGCTGCGGGACCAGCTGTTCACCGAGGACGGCGAGCTCAACCGGTTCGTCAACGTGTATGTGAACGGCCAGGACGTCCGCTACCTCGAGGGCACGGCGACGCCGGTGGACGACCGCGACGAGGTCCGGCTGCTCCCCGCGATGGCGGGCGGGTGACCGACCCCGCCGCCCGGCACGCGGTCGACCACGCCGCCGCCCACGAGGCGCTCGAGCGGCACGGCGGGCGGCACGAATCGATCCTCGACGCGATCGGTCACACGCCGCTCGTCGCCATCCCGCGGATGAGCCCCAACCCGGCCGTCCGCCTGTACGCCAAGCTCGAGATGTACAACCCCACGGGGTCCGTCAAGGACCGCGCGGCGAAGTACCTGGTCGAGGACCTCGAGGCGCGCGGCGTCCTCAACGCGGACTCGATCATCCTGGAGCCGACGTCCGGCAACACCGGCATCGCGCTCGCGATGATCGGCCGCCGGAAGGGCTATCGCGTCGCGCTCGTCATGCCCGACAACGTGACCTCGGAGCGGCGCCAGGTCGCGGCCCTGTTCGGTGCCGAGATCATCGACTCGCCCGGGGCGAAGGGCTCCAACGGGGCGATCGCGATGGCCAAGGCGATCGCCGCCTCGGACCCGCGGTTCGTGATGCCCTACCAGTACGGCAACCCGGCGAACCCGCTGGCGCACTACGAGACCACCGGTCCCGAGATCCTCGCGGACTGCCCGGAGATCGACGTGTTCGTGGCGGGGCTGGGGACCTCGGGGACGCTCATGGGCGTCGGGCGCTATCTCCGGGAGCACAAGCCGGGCGCCCGCATCGTGGCGGCGGAGCCCCTCCCGGGGGAGAACGTCCAGGGCCTGCGCTCGCTGGACGAGGGGTTCGTGCCCGAGATCCTCGACCCGTCGCTGCTGGACGCCAAGTATCTCGTCTCCAACCGGGACGCGGTCGCAGCGCTGCGCGACCTCGTGTTCCGCGAGGGCGTGTTCGCCGGCCCGTCGTGCGGCGCGGTGCTCGTGGCGGCGGCGCGCGAGGCGAAGCAGATGGAGTCCGGGACCATCGTGGCCCTGCTCCCCGATGGCGGGTGGAAGTACCTGTCGGCCGGGACGTTCGAGCGCGACCTGGACGAGATGGAGGACGACTTCGAGGGCGGGGTGAGCTGGTGGTAGGCGAGGTCGGCGCGGCGGGACACCCGGGTCCCGAGGGCGTCCGCCTCGCGCACGCCATCGCCGAGGCGATCGTCGTGCAGGCCCGTGCCGAATACCCCAACGAGGCGTGCGGGATCATCGCCGGGACCGCGGATCCGGCGGCAGGGGGCGAGGCGCTGCGCTACGAGCCCTGCCGCAACGCCGCCGCGTCGCCCTACCGGTACTCGATCCATCCCGACGACGCCTACCGCGTGATGGTCGCCATCGACGATGCCGACGAGGCCGTCTGGGGCATCGTCCACTCGCACGTCAAGTCGCCCGCGGTGCCGTCGCTCACGGACATCGGGCTGGCGCAGTTCCCCGAGGCGCTGTACCTCCTCGTGTCGCTCGCCGACGACCAGGCCGACGCCGGCACCGGCGAACCATCGCTGCGTGCGTGGCGGATCGTGGACGGAGCGATCTTCGAGGTGGGGCTGGAGCTCACGTGAGTGCCGACCGCGGCCGGGTCGCGTGGCTCGGCCTGGGGATCGCGGCGCTCGTCGGCGGGACGCTGCTGGGCTGGAACGGCGACCTGCTCACCGCCATCGCCACA
>JAICUV010000089.1 GCA_025935655.1 Chloroflexota bacterium
CCGTGTACCCCAGCGCGTAGTGGACGCGCCCGCCCAGCACGTCGCCGAACGTGACGCTGAACCGTGTCGAGGTGTCGATGGCCCCGCCCCAGCGATGCGTGAACCGGATCCCGTCCAGCTGTGGGAACGTCTCGACGAAGTGGCGTGCGAGGGCGTCGAACGTCGCGGGCCTCGCGTCGTACTCGGGCTTCACCGCGTTGCCCGGGTGGTAGATCGCGTCGTAGCCGCCCCACAGGATGCGGTCGTCCGCGGAGCGCCGGAAGTAGTGGAACTGGTTGCCCGCGTCGGACATCCCCTCGCGCCCGGCCCAGCCGATCGCGTCGAGCTGGGGCGCGCTGAGGGGCTCCGTCATCAGGACGTAGTCGTAGACCGGCACGAACGTCGACGAGAGGCGCCGCAGCCAGCCGCTGTACGCCGACGTCCCCACGAGCACCTGGTCCGCCTCCACGACCCCGCCGCCCTCCACGTGGACGTCGACCCGGCCGGCCCGTCGCTCCAGCCTGCGCACGCGCGACCCCTCCGCGATCCGGGCGCCACGCCGCTCGGCGCTCGTCGCGAGGCCCCAGGCGAGCTTCGCGGGGTTGACCATGACGCAGCGGTCCGGCCCTGCCCGCACGGCCGCGAGGAAGCGCGGCGAGTGGACGACCGACCCGATCGCCTCCCGGTCCAGGAAGGTGAGCGACTCGCCGTACCGGCCGGCCAGCTCCGCGTACTCGCGGAGCCCGTCGACCTGCCACGGCTCGGTGGCCACGTCGAGCGTGCCCGTCTCCTCGAGCTCCGCGTCGATCCCCTCGTTGCCGACGAACGCCACGAGCTCGCGCAGGTTGCGCGTGCCCTCGGCGAGGAGCACGTCGAGCTCGTCCTCGAAGTGGAGGACGCCGTTGTGGAGGCCGTGGGTGAGGGACGCGGCGCAGAACCCGCCGTTGCGCCCGCTCGCGCCCCAGCCCACGCGCTCCGCCTCGAGCACGACGACGCGCAGCGAGGGGTCCGTCTCCAGCAGCCGGATCGCGGTCCACAGGCCCGTGAAGCCACCGCCGATCACGGCGACGTCCGCGCGGACACGCCCCTCGAGCCGCGGACGGGCCGGTCCGGGCGTGCCCGTCGTGAACCAGTACGAGCCGCCCGCGGGGAGTTCCATGACGTCGCCCAATGTACGCGGATCCGGGAGTCCGGCGCCACATGGAGTGCGGGATTCGCACTTCAGGGGCGCTTGTGGGACGATATTCGCGTTGACGAGGCGACGCGCCGTGTGGCACGATCCGCCAACCTGTTGCACATCCCGCAACGCCTGTCCCGGACAGCGGGCCAGGGAACGGGAGCCCCAGCGCTATCCCGGGAGCGGACGGCGCGCCCCTGCGGGGCCACGGGGTCCACCAGCCTGGAGGCACCATGACCGCCGAACCCGCGTCCCGCACCACCCCGAGCCTCAAGCGGGAGCAGCAGCTCGCCCTCTACCGCCGGGCGCTCAAGACCCTGCCCGGCGGCACGGACTCCAACTTCCGCGCCTGGGGCGAGGCCACGATCTACGTGGACCGCGGCAAGGGCGGCCACGTGTGGGACGTGGACGGGAACGAGTACGTCGACCTGCGGATGGGCTACGGGCCGGTCATCCTGGGCCACGGCGACGACCGGGTGGACGACTACGTCAACGAGCGCATGCGCCGCGGCGTCAGCTTCTCGCTCACCAGCGAGGACGAGGTCCGCGCGATGGAGCTCGTCAAGGAGCTCAACCCGTGGATCGGCAAGGCGCGCATGACGGTCTCGGGCACCGAGGCCACGATGCACGCGATGCGTGTCGCGCGCGCCTACACGGGCCGCGACAAGATCGTGAAGTTCGAGGGCCAGTACCACGGCGTCCACGACTACGCGCTGATCAGCGTCGCCCCGGACAACATGGCCGACCTGGGCGACGAGGACAACCCCGTCGGGCTCGCCTGGGGCCGCGGCATCCCGAGCGAGGTCGCCAAGACCATCGTCCCGGCCCGCTACAACAACATCGACGCGCTGCGCAGGCTGTTCGAGCGCCTCGGCAGCGAGATCGCCGCGATCATCGTCGAGCCGGTCCTCGGCAACGCGCAGGGGATCATGCCCAAGCCGGGCTTCCACCAGGCGATGCGCGCCCTCACCGAGGAGTTCGGGATCCTCCTGATCTTCGACGAGGTCAAGACGGGCTTCCGGTTCGCGCGGGGCGGCGCCGCCGAGTTCTTCGGCATCACCCCGGACATCGCGACGTACGCCAAGGCCATGGGCAACGGCTACCCGGCCGCGGCCTTCGCCGGGCGCGAGGAGGTCATGTCCGTCCTGCCCGACAAGGTGAGCCACGGCGGCACGTACGCCGGCAACCGGGTCGCGGCCGCCGCCGCCGTCAAGACGCTGGAGATCCTGCGCGACACGGACGCGCTGGAGACGATCGCGGCGACCGGCGAGCGGGTCCAGGCCGGCATCCGCGGGATCCTCGACGCGAAGGGCCTCGCGTACCACATCACCGGGCATCCCTCGATGTTCGGCGTCATGTTCACGGAGGACGTCGCCTCCGAGTACCGCGACTGGGCGAACACCGACCACGAGCTGTACGACGCCATCGCCGTCGGGATGCACGCCCGCGGCGCGATGCCGGAGCCCGACAGCCGGGAGCCGTGGTTCATGTGCGAGGCGCACGCCCAGGGCGACACGGTGGACCGGGTCCTGTCGATCTTCAGCGACTCGCTGGACGCCGCGCTCGAGGCGCGGGCCCACGGCGAGATCGGCCGGCCGGCCGAGGGCGCCATGTCCTCGCAGGCGGCCGGGTGAGCATGGCGGGGCGGGAGGTTTCGATCGCATGACCCTCGACGGGAATGCCGTCCGGTCCGTGGACCGGGCCGCGGCGCTGCTGCTGGCGCTCGGCGAGAGCCACGGGGAGGCGGGCGTGACCGAGCTCGCCCGCCGGCTCGGGCTCCACAAGTCCACGGCGTCGCGCCTGCTGGCGACGCTCGAGAAGCGCGGCCTCGTGGAGCAGGACGAGGAGAGCGGCAAGTACCGGCTCGGCCTGGTCGTGATCCGCCTCGCCAACCGGGCCGAGCGGACGCTGGACCTCCGGTCCATCGCGATGCCGGAGCTCGACCGGCTCGCGCGCGCCACGCGCGAGACCACGGGGCTGGGCGTGCTGGACGGGGACCAGCTGCTCACCGTTGCCCAGGCGGACGGCCCGAACCTCGTGGCGATGGGGGACTGGACCGGGCGCTGGGTCCCGCTCCACTCCGTCGCCGGGGGCAAGGTCCTGCTGGCCAGCCTCCCGGAGCGCGAGATCCTGCGGCTCGTGCGCCGCGGCCTGGACCGCTTCACGGAGCGCACCATCACCCAGCTCGAGCCGCTCCTCGAGGAGCTGGCCCGGGTCCGGCGCCGCGGCTACGCCACGGCGTTCGGGGAGTACGACGGCGCGCTCAACGCCATCGCGGCACCCGTCCACGACGCCCGCGGGCAGGTCATCGCCGCGGTCGACGTGTGGGGGCCGTCGTTCCGGGTCACGCCGCGGCGCGTTCCGGAGCTGGCGCAGCAGGTCCAGGAGGCCGCGGGCGCGATCTCCGTCCGGCTGGGGGGAACGGCCGCCTAGCGATCCGGCCACCCGGCCGCCCGGGTCCCCGGTACGCTTCGGGGCATGCACCTGACAGCCGCGGACCTCCAGGACCAGATCGTCGCGTGGGTCCGTGACCCGATCCTGCCGATCCTGCTGATCGTCGGCATCGCGCTCATCGTGATCCGGCTGGCCCGGCTGTTCGTGCACGGCCTGGTCAAGACGCTGCTCGACCGTGAGACGTCCGAGGGCACGGCCCAGGAGCTGTCCGCCGTCGAGGTCAAGAAGCGGATGGACACGCTCGAGGGCCTCGGGACCAACGTCATCCGCCTGTTCGTGTTCCTCATCGCGGTGCTGATGGTCCTCGGCAAGCTCAACCTCGAGATCGGGCCGGCCGTCGCCGGGCTGGGGGTCGTCGGCATCGCGGTCGGCTTCGGGACGCAGAGCATCGTCCGCGACTACTTCACGGGCGCCCTCATCCTCGTCGAGAACCAGTTCTCGAAGGGCGACGTCGTGACGATCGCGGGTGTCAGCGGGCACGTGGAGGACTTCAGCCTCCGGCGCACGACGCTGCGCGACCTCGACGGGGTGGTCCACACGGTCCCCAACGGCGAGATCAAGGTCGCCTCGAACCGGACCCGGGTCTGGGCGCGGATCAACCTCGACGTCACCGTGGCGTACGGCACCGACATCGACAAGGCGACCCGCGTCGTGAACGACGTGGGCAAGGCGATCGCCGCGGACCCGGAGTGGCGCCGACGCGTCATGGAGGCGCCGCACGTCGAGCGGATCGAGGCGTTGGGCGAGTACGGCATCACGCTCAAGATCCTGGGCCTCGTCCGAGCCACCGAGCAATGGGCGGCCGGCGGCGAGCTGCGCAAGCGCCTCCTCGCGGCCTTCGCCACCCACGGCATCGAGATCCCGCGTCCCCAGCGGGTCGTCCTCGCACGGGAGCCCGTGCCCGATCCGTTCGCACCCGGCGGTCCGTCCAGCCCCGCTCCCACCCAGGACGACCTGTCCGACGGAACGGACTGACCAGCCGCGCACCGGACCAATCGGCGGGGGATCGGCACCCCGCCGCACGCGTATCATGTCCCGACCCAGCGAGTTGTTCGGAGGGATCCGTGAGCGAGCCCCAGGCCCAGGGCGGGCCGGAGATCGAGAACCTCTTCGCCGAGACGCGGACGTTCCCGCCCGACCCGGCGTTCACCGCCCAGGCGAACGCGACCGCCGCCCTGTACGACGAGGCCAACGCGGACTACGTCGGGTTCTGGAAGCGGCAGGCCGAGGAGCGGCTGTCGTGGTTCACCCCGTTCGACACGACGCTCGAGTGGGAGCTGCCGTTCGCGAAGTGGTTCACCGGTGGCGAGCTCAACGTCGCCTACAACTGCGTGGACCGGCACGTGGAACGCGGCCTGGGGGACAAGGTCGCGTACCACTGGATCGGCGAGCCGGGCGACACGCGGTCGCTGACCTACAAGGACCTCATGGTCGAGAGCTCGAAGGCGGCGAACGCGCTGCTCGAGCTGGGCGTCCGCAAGGGCGACCGGGTCGCGATCTACATGCCGATGATCCCGGAGCTGCCGATCGCCATGCTCGCCTGCGCCCGGATCGGCGCACCGCACACGGTCATCTTCGGCGGGTTCTCCGCGGAGGCGCTGTCGGGCCGCATCAACGACTGCGGCGCGAAGGTCCTGATCACCGCGGACGGCGGCTGGCGGCGCGGCAGGAAGGTCGGGCTCAAGCACCACGCGGACGAGGCGGTGGCCGACGCGCCGACGATCGAGCACGTCATCGTCGTGGACCGCTTCGGCGACGGCGCCCACATGGTCCCGCGCCGGGACCACTGGTGGCACGACATCGTGGACCGCCAGAGCGACGTCTGTGCGCCCGTCCCCGTGGACAGCGAGCACATGCTCTACCTGCTGTACACGTCGGGCACCACGGCGAAGCCGAAGGGGATCCTGCACACGAGCGCGGGCTACCTGCTGGGCACCGCGTTCACGCACTGGGCGGTGTTCGACATCAAGCCCGACGACATCTACTGGTGCGCGGCGGACATCGGCTGGGTCACGGGGCACTCGTACATCGTGTACGGGCCGCTCGCGAACGCGACGACCGGCATCCTCTACGAGGGAGCGCCCGACTCGCCGGACTGGCACCGCTGGTGGGACATCATCGAGGACTACAAGGTCACCGTCCTGTACTGCGCCCCGACGGCGATCCGGGCGTTCATGAAGCAGGGCGAGGAGCTGCCGCGCTCGCACGACCTCTCGTCGCTGCGGGTCCTGGGCTCGGTCGGCGAGCCGATCAACCCCGAGGCCTGGCGCTGGTACCGCGACGTGATCGGGGGCGACCGCACGCCGGTCGTGGACACGTGGTGGCAGACCGAGACGGGGCAGATCCTCATCTCGCCGCTGCCGGGCGTCACGACGACCAAGCCCGGCTCCGCGACGTTCGCGCTGCCGGGCATCGACGCGGACGTCGTGGACGCGGACGGCAGGTCCGTGCCGCTGGGTGGGGGCGGCTACCTGGTGCTCAAGCGGCCGTGGCCGGCGATGCTCCGCGGAATCTACGGCGACCCCGAGCGGTTCCGGCAGACCTACTGGTCGCGGTTCCCCGGGATGTACTTCGCGGGCGACGGCGCCAAGCGCGACGACGAGGGCTACCTGTGGCTGCTCGGGCGCGTGGACGACGTGATGAACGTCGCCGGGCACCGGATCTCCACGACGGAGGTCGAGTCCGCGCTCGTGGACCATCGCTCGGTCGCCGAGGCCGCCGTCGTCGGCAAGTCGGACGCCATCAGCGGCCAGGCGATCTTCGCGTTCGTGATCCTGAAGTCGGGCCAGGAGCCCTCGGATTCGCTCGCGGTCCAGCTCAGGGAGCACGTCGCCTACGTCATCGGGCCCATCGCGCGCCCGAAGTTCCTGATGTTCGTGCCGGACCTGCCCAAGACGCGCAGCGGCAAGATCATGCGCAGGCTCCTCCGCGACATCGCGGAGGGCCGGACCCTCGGCGACACCACCACGCTCGCCGATGCCAACGTCGTCGACACGATCCGGGCGAACTCCGGCTCGGCCGAGGAGGAGTGACCGCGTGCCGTTCGGCTTCCTGAAGCGCCGCAAGCCCGAGGACGCGCCGGCCGGCGGGCCGGCATCGTCCCAGGCGCCGGCCACGTCCGCGACCGAACCGGCCTCGTCTCCCGCGGGGATCACGAAGTCGGGCGGCGTCTCGCCGACGGCCGGATCGCCGACCACGACCCGGATCCACGAGGGCAACGTGCGCGGCGTCCAGTTCACGGCGATCACCGAGGACTGGCGGCTCCGCGGCCGGATGCAGATCGCCGGAAGGCTGACCGACGCGCTCAACAAGCGAGAGGCGATCACGATCAGCGACGTCAGCTGGGGCCCGTCGGACGGCACCTCCCCGATGGAGCCCGCGCCCGGGATCAAGAGCGTCGACCCGTACGACCTGATCCTCGTCATCGCGGGCGAGGACTCGCTGCCGCCGCTGACCGATGCCGAGCGGTCCGCGCTCAAGGTGCACAAGGTCCCCTACGAGGTCGCGCTGGAGCTGCCGCCGTTCCGGATCATCGGCACGATCTTCATGCACCCGGGCTCCGAGCCGGACAGCCTGCTCGACCGCTCCAGCGAGATGTTCACGCCCGTCGCGGACGCGGTCGCACACCTGGGCGACATCGAGGTGTCGGATCCCGAGGTGGAGGTGATCCTGGTCAACCGGTTCTACCTGCGCGGCGTGGAGCAGGTCGACCGACGGACCGGGGCGCCGCACCCGCGCCTGCCCGGCAGGCCGCTTGGCGGGACCAGCTAGCAGGCTGCGGATCCTCGGCCATAACGCATCACGCCCGCCGGATGGCGGGCGTGACACGTTGGGCAACGATGGAGGCGGGGAGACCCCGCTGGGGGTTCAGGCGCGAGCGGTGAGGGGACGACCGAACAGGCGCATCGAGGGCCTGATGGCCTCGGCGGCCGGCGCGACGCCGAGCAGCCGGTCGGCGAGGGTCGAGAAGTCCTGGGTGATCTTCTCGCGAGGGCCGATCTCGAACAGCGTCCGGCCCTCGTTGTTGGCCTGGACCATGAGCATGCCGGCGGACCGGATCTGCGCATAGGCCGGGATGTTGGCGGACCGCTCGATGTCCTCGACCGAGATTCCGGATGCCGCCCGGTTCACGACGAGCACGATCCGCTCGAGCATGCCCAGGTCGGCGGCGACCTCACGCAGCTGGACCAGCGCCCGCACCGCGGGCATGTCCGGCGTGACGGGGACCAGGATGGTGTCGCTCTTGCCGAGCATCGCCCGGTTGAGCGGGCTGTACGACGGATGGGCGTCGATGACGACGTAGTCCACGTTGCGGCGCGCGACGGCGATGGCGCCGGCGACCCGCTGCGGCTCGAGGAGCTCGGTGGCCATCGGGCTGGACGTGAGCGGCAGCACCTTGAGCCCCGACGTGTGGACGGACGCCATCTGGTCGAAGGTGAGGATCGGGCCGCCCTCCATCTCGTCGCGCCACGCGTCGACGACGGTCGGCACGCCCTCCATCCCGAGCGAGCTCGGGACGTGACCCGTGACCGTGTCGGCGTCGAGGAGCAGGACGCGCTGGCCCTTGCTGACGAGCGCCGCGGAGAGGTTCGTGGCGACCATCGTCTTGCCGACGCCGCCCTTCGGGTTGAACACGGCGATGACCTTGCCGCGGCGGCCCCAGTCGGCCTGGTCGATCTCGCCCTGGAGGACGGGACCGGAGCCGTCGTCGACGGCCGCGGAGCGGATGCACATCGCCTCGATCCGCCAGCGGATGGATTCCGCGGAGTAGGGGCGGATGACGTACTCGTCGTCGGGGTGGCCCGCGGCGGTCTCGAGATCGTCGAGCGAGTCTTCGTCGATCACGACCAGGGCCGGGATCGTGCGGACGGCCGGACGCGCCGCGCCGTACGCACCGGGGGCGTTGTCCGGGTCGGCCTCCGGGTCGATCACGGCGAGCACGATCTCCTTGCGCAGGGCGAGCGTCTCGGCCAGCTCCCGCCCGTGGCGGACGAAGATCGGGTCGAAGCCGCCTGCGTGGAGCTCGAGCGCCACCGGCTCGGCCTCGGCGTCGGGCAGGAGGATCGCGACGGCGGGTCGCACGACCGGGGACATCGCGGTCAGCCCTCGGCCTCGGGATCGCGCGCGGTCACGTTCACGACACCGTCGCCGGTGCCCGAGACGCGGGCGGCGAAGCCCGGCATGGTCGGGATCGCATCGCGGAACGACAGGTCCGCGCGATGGGTCACGTTGAACACGAACTCGCCCTCGGGCCCGGACGCGACGGCGACGCCCTTGACGCCCGGGAGGCGGCCGAGATGGCGCTTGAAGCTCGCGATGCTGGCGACGGACACGAGGCCGCTCACGATCACCTGCGTCATCCGCTCCTCGTCGCCGACCGTGCCGTCGCCGTGGCCGGGCATGAGGCTGGCGAGCCGGTCCGCGTAGGACTCGGTGTCGAAGCCGCCGGCGTCCACGCGGGCGTTCATGGCGGCCGCAGCCTCCGGGTCGTAGTCCTGCTCGTCGGCCGTGCGACCGACCAGCAGCTCCGCGGCCGTCTCCGCGACATCCGCGGCGGCCTCGGCCTGGTCCGCGGATTCGGCGGCGGACTCGGCCGCGACGACGGCCTCTGCGGCGGCCTCGAGCGCGGCCATGATCGCGCCGCGATCGACCGGGTCACCGGCCTCGGCGTCGCTGCCCGCGGGGAAGCCGTCGGGGGTCTCGCCGGCGGCCCAGCGCGGGACGTCATCGCCGGCCTCCGCGTCCGCCTCACCGGCGGGCTCGGGCTCGGTCCAGCCGTTGGTCTCGTCACCCCACGCGCTGGCGGCGGCGACGGTGTCACCGGTGCCGGCCGACTCCTCGGGGGGCGCGTACCAGTCGTCGACGGGGAGGGCCGGCTGCTCGGCCTCGACGCCCGCGGTCTCGACGGCGGTCTCGGGCTCGACGGCCTCGGCCTCGACCGTCTCCGTGACGGCCTCCGGCTCGATGGTCTCCGCGACGGGTTCCGGCTCGATCGTCTCGACGACGGCCTCAGGCTGGACCATCTCGGCGACGGCCTCGGTCTCGACCGGGGTGATGTCCAGCGTGCCCAGGTCGGCCCACGCCTCGAACGACGGCGTCTCGGGGACCTCCTCGGCCATGGTGGCCAGGCGGGCGGGATCGGTCTCGCGCTCGAGCCGTTCACGGTATGCGGCCATCGCGGCCTCGAAGCGGGCCACCTCCGCGTGGACCTCGTCGACGCGGCGCTCGACGGCGGCCGCGTGCCCGGCGAGCTCGTCCTCGAGCGTCGCCTTGCGGGCGGTGATCCGGGCGTCGGTCTCCTCGCGGATGCGCGCGATCTCCGCCTTCGACCACTCGCGGATCGCGGCGAGGTCCTCGTCGGAGCGCGACTTGAGCGCGGCCGCGCCGTCGGTCGAGGAGGAGCGGATCGCATCGACGACCTGCTGCGACTCCGTGGCGACCTGGTCCAGCGTCTGCGCCTGGGCGGCTTCGGCAGTCGCCCTGATCGCGGCCGACAGGTCGACCATCAGCTTTGAGGGCTTCCGCGGCGCGCTGGCCGGGGAGGGCGACTCGATGTCGATCATGGGGGACGTGTCCTCGGGTTCGGCGGTGGGGGTCGGGCTCGCCTCCGCGGGGCGCTGCTCCGTCCGGGTCAGGCCGAGTGCCGCGTTGAAGTCCGGCTTCGGCCAGGCGGGATCGACCGCCTCGGGATCGACCGGCGCGGCGTCCTCGGTTGCGGCTGCGTCCGCGGCTTCGGGTGCGGCTTCCTCGTGGGAGCGGTCGGAGCTCCACGGAAGCCGGAAGCCCGAACGGGTATCGGTTGACGCCATGGGCCTAACGATCCTCGTAATGCAGGTACGGCCTTCGGGCCGCTGGGGGCACCTTAGGCGGCGCGGTGGGCTGTGGTGGAGTCGCTAGAGGTACCAGCGGGGCATTCCGGTGGTACCGCCGGGTGGGGTCGGTGCGCGTGCGCATCGGGCGCTGGGGCTACGATGGGCCGATGGATCCGCGTCCCGCACCCGGCATCGAAGGGGTCGTCCTCGGCCAGGGTGCGTCCTCGTCGTTCGACGGCCGGCCGGGCATGCCCGACCGGTTCGGACGAGCCCTGCGCGACCTGCGGATCTCGGTCACCGACCGCTGCAACTTCCGCTGCCCCTACTGCATGCCGGCCGAGGTCTTCGGGCGCGACTTCGCGTTCCTGCCCAAGGAGCTGGTGCTGTCCTTCGAGGAGATCACGCGGCTCGCGGGGATCTTCGTCGCCCTCGGCGTAGGCAAGCTGCGGATCACCGGCGGCGAGCCGCTCGTCCGGCGCGACCTCCCGGTGCTGATCTCGGATCTGGCGGCCCTGCGGACGCCGGAGGGCGATCCGGTCGACCTGACGCTGACCACGAACGGGTCGGCCCTGCGTGCGCTGGCCGGGCCCCTCGCGGAGGCCGGCCTGCAGCGGATCACGGTCTCGCTGGACTCGCTCGACGACGAGGTCTTCGGGACGATGAACGGCGTGGAGTTCCCGGTGTCCAAGGTCCTGGACGGGATCGCCGCCGCGCGGGCCGCGGGCCTCGCGCCGATCAAGGTCAACACGGTCGTGCGGCGGGGGATGAACGAGGCGTCGGTGCTGCCGCTCGCGCGCTGGGCACGATCCGAGGGACTCATCCTGCGGTTCATCGAGTACATGGACGTGGGTCACTCGAACGGCTGGCGCCTGGACGACGTGGTGCCTGCCGCCGAGATCCTGGAGCTGATCGACGCCGAGCTGCCCCTGGAGCCGGTCGCCGCGCAGTACCGGGGCGAGGTCGCCGGGCGTTACGCGTTCCGCGATGGCTCCGGGGAGGTGGGGATCATCGCCTCGGTGAGCGCGCCGTTCTGCGGCGACTGCACGCGCGCGCGCCTGTCCGCGGAGGGTTCGCTGTACACCTGCCTGTTCGCGGTCGCCGGGACGGACCTCAAGGGCCCGCTGCGCGCGGGCGCGACCGACGCCGAGCTGGCCGCCCTGGTCGAGTCCCTCTGGTCCGTTCGCGCCGACCGCTACTCCGAGCTCCGCAGCGCGGCCACGGAGAAGCTGCCGAAGGTGGAGATGTTCGCCCTCGGGGGGTGAGCAGCCCGGCGCGGCGCCGAACTCGGCCGCGCGCCCTCGCGCCCTCGCCCCGTTCCGTGCTCGCCGGCGCCCCGCGCTCCGTGCGCTCCGGCGCCGGCCACTCCCGTGCGCGTCCCGATGAACGCAGGTGCGATGTGCCTCTGCAGTTCCCATGACCCGCCGGCAGCGGGCGTGCGATGGCTCGTTGTGCGCATCGGGTGCGCAGATCATGGATGGGCTCATCCCATCGCGCACGCGGGTGGCACGCGGTGGGCGGGCATCCCCTGAGCAGGCGCCGAAGCCGAGCATTTCCCACCTTGTTGCCTGTTTCGACCGACACCCGGGCCGATAAGCCCCGGCAAAGGGGCGGGTGCCAGCATCAGGGCATGGCGACGCGAGAGCGACCCGGCGACCGTGGGCGACGGCAGATCCGTCGCGACCGTTCGGACGTCCTCCGCGACCTTCGGGTCCGACGGCTCGCGCTCGGGCTGAGCCA